>CAMTON010000050.1 GCA_947074105.1 uncultured Bacteroidales bacterium | reverse complement strand
ATTTGGAATGATTTGGAATGATTCAGACAGACTTATGATATTCCACATCATTTACAGAGTTATGTATAGAGGAATATTTGGAATGATTCAGACAGAGTTTAATATATTCCTTAAAAAAGGAGCCCGAAAATATTTTCTGATATGTAATTCGTATTTGATTAAGGTAATTCCTGAAATAAACTGATATGTAACGATATGTAGGGTAGTAGTTGTGGTTTTCTTATGGTTTTGACTTATAATAGGTTATCTGACCCGTTTACTTCTTTATTCAAGAAGAAGTGTTCTGAGTTTTTCTTTTTCTTCACGTGTCAGGCCGATCTCCATTGTCAGATAATTATCTATCGAACCGTATTTTTTTCGCAAATGAAGAAAAGCAGAGTTCAGATATCTTTCCTCTACACTTAACAGAGTAGTTGCAACGCACTGTATATGCTCAGAATATCCTGAAAGAAGATCTTTGAATCTGTTTTTATCAAAGTATTTATTACTCAGCATAGCATCCTTATGAATTGTTTCAACCGGAATTTCCAGCGCTGAGAGAACCATAGCTACAGCAAAATTAAGCTGATGCATGCCATGTCGGTCAAAAATGACTATAGGATAATTTTTTTCTTCAAGAAGGATATCAAAAAGAGATCGTAATTTTTCTTTTCCGTCTTCAGCAAGCCCAAGCTGAATATCCTGCAGATATATTACAGCATCGCCCGTTCTGAATTTTTCTTCATATATCTTATTTATGGGAGTTCCGCATTTGGCATCAAAAGATATAGGATATATATTTTTGAAAATATCAAGATTATTATTCTGCAGATAATTGTCATCATAGATGGTTCTCAGGTCAACGCAGGTTTTGGGATGCATACTTTTCATTTTGACTACATCATGATATGTGGCATGTTCGAGACTTCCGGAGCGATATATTTTTGCCCATTTCACTCTTTTCCCGTTATTGGATTCATAGCCGCCGATATCCCTGCAATTCTGAATCGAATCAAAGTTTATGAAATGTGTCCCGACTTTATAATCATATTTATTATTGAACGAAAGAAGAAAGAAATTTCTTCTGTTCACTTTTTTCATATTGATTTCAGCGTAACCTTTATTGATTTCATATTTTCCTATCGGATTCCTTTTTGAAATCTTATCAGGATTATCTGACGCAAATATTTCGACA
This sequence comes from uncultured Bacteroidales bacterium, assembly GCA_947074105.1. Lineage (GTDB taxonomy): Bacteria > Bacteroidota > Bacteroidia > Bacteroidales > JAUNSR01 > JAUNSR01. Next base: position 23,639 of record CAMTON010000050.1, on the reverse strand, counting down.
TAACCGTCGTTTCCATACGCATATTCCCATTTAATGATATAAGTAGCATTCTTGTTAAATTCACATACTAAATCTATTGACGGGTTTTCTCTTGAGCATGAAAAGATTAAAAATAATGAAAATAAAAGTAAAATACACTTCATAAAATAAAGCACTATAATAAAAATAATATCCTAATAACTGTCCTTATTTAGCGAGCCTGCAAATTCTTCTGAAATATAATGGCTCCCTGATTTACAAATATTATTTACAAATTCAATCCCACAATCTATAATACTATCCCAGACTACAGGATCAAGAGTTTCTAAACTATCTCTTCCGATTTTATGTAATACCAAACCATAAATAAGACCTGCGTTAAAAGCCTCATCTATCATTTTAAGGTCGTATTCTTCAGTTAGATTAAAAGTATAATATCTTTTGTATAAATCAGTATTTAAATATACACCTGTTATTCCGTCCAGACAAATAAATATTTTACAATAAAACTTAATATGATTCACATAAATCCGATCAAAATCCGATTCTTTGTAAATATTAAAAAAATCTCCTGAATTTCCCCTAACAATATCTGCAAATTCAAGATTTTCAATTATTGAGGGCATAAACCACACCGCTTCTTTTGCATGACTTTTATCATAATCGACATCATAGATTATAAGAGATTTTCTCTCAGAAGCATATGTGATTATATCGGTGAGATTTTTTCTTATTTTATTATCTATTGAGAAATAAGAACCGAATAAAATTATATCATCAGAATCTATTCTCGGCCATACCATATCAAGTCTTTCCTCCGGGTATGATAAATACTCACTCTTTCTGTCTATCTTTTCATTATCTGCTATATGTATCGTCAAAGCAGTATTACCCTCATAATAACGGTAAATATTATCAATATTGACATTATTATCTTTGAGAAAGTCTATTATAAGGTTTCCTATCTCATCATTACCGACTTCTGTTATAAATGCCGGATTAAGTCCGGCGCGGCCAAGCGAAACAAGAGAATTAAAAACAAAACCATCCGGATAACCACGTTCCGGCTGACAGTCTTTAAAAACTATGGTATAATGTGCTTCTCCAATGCCTATGATATGTCTCATCTGATAATAAAGTTTTAATAAGTCGGTTTATGATCTTTGAAACCGGCGGGCGACAACATCAGAAAAACGGATTACTAACGTTGTATATGCTGAAATAATATACTTCAATATGATTTACCCGACAGATCTCCAAGAATATATATGACGCAATAACAGAGTCTGTACTTTTAGGTACAGAAAAATAAATAGTGTAATTTAATATATTAATAAAAACGCTCCTCCTGCAGACAGGAAGGGCAGAAAACAAAATATGTTTTTTTATTTATGACTCTGGTCTCTTGATTTTTCTCCAAGATATCCTCCATGATGACGTTTTGCATAATCAACACTGTCGAAACCGATCTGTCTCATAGTATTCACAACAAGAATATCACCGATAACCGTCATCATCGTGGTTGAAGTGGTAGGCGTAAGTCCGAGTGGACAGACTTCTGCCGGATTTCCCGTTGGAAGACATATATCAGCTTCTTCTGCAAGCTGCGAATCCGGATTACCTGTTATAACTATAAACTTAATATCGGGATAAAGATTACGGGCAAGTTGAGTAAGTTCAACGATTTCTCTTGTCTTTCCTGAGTTGGAAATAAGAAGCATTACATCATTTTCCTGCAGAAGTCCAAGATCTCCGTGTTGTGCTTCACTGGGATGAAGGAAAACAGCAACTGTCCCCGTTGAACAGAAAGTAGTTGCAATATTCATACCTATCTGACCTGCTTTACCCATTCCGCTCACAACAAGTTTCCCTTTTTTATTATGAACCTGTTCCACTATCGTATCTATAGCCTTATCATAAGCATCTGTTACCGGCAGATTCAAAATCGCCTGAGCTTCTTTTTCTAAAATTTCTTTTATAGTATTCTTCATAAAAACAGAAATTATTTTCCTCAGATTACATTTTCACCATCATTAATATAAATATATAAAATCCGGCAGGATATAATCATAAGTTATATTCGTGTATTTCAGATATTAAAAAGTAAGATCAAGAGCAACATCCTTGACATACATATTTCCGTGACAGGATGCTATAAGCTCATTATTCTGATTATAGACTTCAGCCTTATAAGCAGGCACCTGATAATGTTTAAATTCCACTTCCGCCTTTGCCGTAAGAATATCTTCGGCTTTGGCCGAACGGAAAAATTGAATGTTTGAAGTAATCGAAACTGCAAGTTTTCCGTAAGAATTCGCCGCTGCGGCAATTGCGAAATCAGCAAGAGTAAATATCGCCCCTCCCTGCACATAACCTCCGGCATTAAGATGCTTCTCTTTAGCTTCAAAATAAGCCTCGGCATATCCTTCTTTTATTGACAGAAGTTTTATACCGTTTTTTGAAGCAAACTTATCATTATCAAAAAATTTGAATGCGTCCATATCTTAACCTATTTGTTTTCTATAAGCACGGCGTCGTTTATGCTGTTCTCTTTTGAAGTAATCCCATTGACCCTGAACTTTTTCATTCTGTTCAAGTTCCGGATTACTTTCAGCATATTTATATCCGTTTTCAATAAACTGAGGAATCAGTTCTGTAAACAGAAGAGCATTTACACCTTTACTCTGATAATCAGGATGTACACCTACAAGATAAAGGTCAATAACATCATTCTTACCTTTCAGGGCTTTAAGCATATGTATAAAACCGAACGGAAATAGAGATCCGCCGGCTTTTTGCTGAGCTTTCGCCAGTGAAGGAACGGCAATACCGAAACCTATCACATTATCTTCTGCATCAATTATTATTCTTACACAATCCAGACGAATCATGCTCAGGTACATATCTATATAATAATCGATTTGTTTTTGTGTTAGTTCACAAAAACCGTATAAATCGGCATAAGCGATATTAAGCAGATCAAAAACTTTCTGTCCGTAATCATTCAGAAGTTTTTTTCTGTCCGTAGGCTTAATTACCCTAAGATTATATTTCTTTTTTACTATATCAGCTATACGCAGATGCTTATCAGGAATACTTTCCGGAATATATATTTTAAACTCCACCCAATCAACATCCTTTTCATATCCATTATTAACAATATGCGATTCATAATATGGATAATTATATATTGTGGAAGCAGTGCCAAGCTGATCAAAACCCTCTACAAGGCACCCCTCAAAGTCAAGATCGGTAAATCCCATAGGACCGATAACTTCCGTCATCCCTTTTTCTCCTGCCCATGTTTCTATTTTTGCAAGCAAAGCCGTACTGACTTCAGGATCATCTATCATTTCCACCCATCCAAACCGAGCCTGCTTCTGTGCAAACTTCTCGTTTGACCGGTGATTTATTATTCCGGCTATTCGTCCCACTATTTTTTCATCTTTCAGTGCTATAAACTGTACGGTCTCACAAAAATCGAAAACAGGATTTTTCTTTTTGTCAAACGTATTAAGTTCATCACTGATTAATGGCGGAATAAAATATCTATTGTCTTTATAATGTGATAATTGAAACTTTATAAAATCGTTAAGTTCCTTCTTTGTTGTTATTTCTTTTATAATTATCGACATATTTTCTCTTATATTATTATGTAAAGATAACCGAATATATTTATCTCAAATGCTGACACATATTATTTTACAGCACGTTTTATATATAATATTTGCAAATTTTACACTACACTTGAGATGTTTTGGTCTAACTTATAAAATAATTTTTAATTAAAATAATATCTCTATAAACTAAACTAAAACTTATTTCAAGTTTATTAGGAATATGCTTATTATTAGATCTTTAACTTATAATAAATCTAAAAACCCCGAATAATTTGAATTATTATCCCGATTTAAGATGTTTAAAAATTAAATGAACTGATTACTTTATTTAATAGGCCCATCTTGTATGAAAAAATTCAACTCTTTTTTCCTTTTTTTATGCGTTGTTGTAAGCCTCTACGGACAGGGAGAATACCATACCAAACTGAATGCTTATACGCAACTTCTGATGACTGAATGGGAAATTCAGAAAAACGGAGCAACTCCGGCCATGGCCACTCAAAGTATGGAAGGAGAAACAATTGAAATTGAAAACATGTTATCACTTATTGATCTTGAAAACACTATCGTTCAGGTTGAAGAGGATGTTTATCTTAAAGGCTTTATAAAAATGACTGACAGTACATGTGACGATCTGCTTGAAAGTTATAATGTCAGGATAGCTTTTAAAGCGGATAATATTTACAGCTGTGATATTCCTTATGATTCTATTGAAAGTCTGATTAAGAATGAGAAAGTAATTCTTGTAGAAGCATCACGGCCTGCCGTGATAACAATGGATGAAGTAAGGGAATCCTCCAATATCAATATAGTTCACGCAGGCATGCTTCCTCTCAATAAAGAATACAAGGGAAAAGACGTCATTGTCGGTCTTGTAGACATAGGTTTCGATTTTACACATCCCAATTTCTATGATGCTTCGGGAGAAAGATACAGAATTAAGAAAGTATGGTGTCAGAGCGACTCTAAAAGGACTCCTGACGTCAGCTATGGTGCAGTTTATTCTACCGAAGAAGAAATAAAAGCTAAAATGACTGACTCTTATGTTCAGACTCACGGAACACATACGGCCGGTATTGCTGCCGGGGGCGGTTATACTACTCCGTATATGGGAGTGGCTCCTGAAAGCGATCTTATTCTTGTGGGTACAAATCTTCAGACGAAAGCTATTCTTGACGGCATAGCATTTATAATTAATGAAGCTAAGAAAGAGTCAAAACCATGTGTTATAAATCTTAGTCTAGGATCAAAAACCGGTCCTAAAGACGGATCAACATCCGAAGATATGATGATGGACTATCTTAGCGGAACCGGTGCGATCATTGTTGGTTCAGCCGGTAACAGCGGAGCAGAAAATATCCATATCAATAAAGTATTCAACGGTCGTGGTACTGATACCCTTAAGACATATCCCGTTCCTTCTTACGGATCCTCATCTTTTACTGCTGATATATGGGAAAGAAAAGAAAAGCCTTTCTATGCAAAAGTAGAATTATATAATACCGGAAGTAAGACTATCGTTGCAGAAACCGATTATATCGATGTAAGCAAGTCAAGTAAAATCATTACTCTGACTACTCCAACTTCAAACTACAGTGTTTATTTCATGAACACAAAATATCCGTCAAACAATAACTACAACTGTATTGTCTATATTTTCTGTAACGGTAAAGCTTTTTCCAGCTCTGAATATCCTGTATTAAAAGTTTATTCCGATTATAGTAACGAGATTAACATATGGGGAAATAATGCCGTTTTTTCCAGTCGCGGTGTATACGGATATACTTCGGGAGACAACAATTCCACAATGCTTTCCCTTGGCGGAGTAGGAAAGGAGATAATTTCAGTCGGTGCATACACATCAAAAAACAAGTGGTACTCTCTTTCAGGCACACCTTATGTTTATGGAGGAACCATTTATGACATTGCTCCTTTCTCCAGCAGAGGACCGACGGCAGATAAAAGGATTAAGCCCGATATCTGTGCTCCCGGTGCTCTTGTCGCATCAGGTTACAACAGTTTCTATTCTTACGGCTCTACATATCCTTATACGGTAGCGACAGCAAATTTTGAAGGAAAAGACTATTATTGGGGACTTGACCTGGGTACTTCAATGTCTGCTCCTGTTGTTACAGGAATTATTGCTTTATGGCTCGAAAATAATCCGAATCTCAGTGCCGGTGATGTACGTGACATTCTCAGCAATCATTCTTTCGACTATGCAGAGACACGATCTTTAGAAAAAAACAATATTTTCGGATGGGGTAAAATAGATGCTTTCGGCGGTGTTTCTTCATTCGTCAGTGTACACAATGAAAAGATCAGTTTACAGGACTCCGGTTTAAAACTCTATGTCAATCAGATTTCCGGAAAGCTTTCTCTGAATTCAGATAAGATAATCCGATCATTCACAATATATGATACAGGAGGCAGGGAGATAAAAAATAATTCCGTTACCAATAACGGTTACACTTATAATAACGATACCGGAGAAAATTCATACAACTACAATATAGACATAAAAGATATCAGCAAGGGTATCTATATAATCAATATAATAGGAGATAATATAAAGGAGAGCTCCAAATTTATGATAAAATGATCAGATTTTTTACATTTCCATAAAATGAAAAAGGGTACACCGGGAAATATCCCGTGTACCCTTTTATATTTTAAAAGCTTTTATTTATTAGCTATTGCTTCTTTTTCTTGAGATCATCTCGTAAGCAAGAGGCACCGCAACAAACAGTGTAGAGTATGTACCGATGATTACCCCGCAAAGCATTGCGAAAGTAAAGCTTCTGATTGTATCACCACCAAAGATGAAGATACATAGAAGTACAAGACCTGTAGATACTGATGTCGAGAACGTACGCGCAAGAGTTGAGTTAAGCGCCTGGTTGTCGATATCTTTCTTATCGCGGTTAGGATAGATATTCGTTACCTCACGGATACGGTCGAAGATTACCACGGTATCATTCACAGAGTAACCGATCACCGTAAGAATCGCGGCTATGAACGACTGGTCAACCTCCATAGAGAAAGGAAGGATTCCGTAGAACAGCGAGTAAACCCCGATGATAATGATTGTATCGTGAGCAACGGCACAGATAGTACCAAGAGAGAACGCAAGATCGCGGAAACGAAGCAGGATGTAAAGACCCATTGCCACAAGAGCAAGGATTACGGCCCATACTGCCGATTTCTTGATATCATCAGCGATAGAAGGTCCTACCTTCTGGAAGCTAAGGATATTGTCTTCCGCAAATTCAGCTTCTGTTGTTCCCGCAGGAAGAAGATTCTGAACTCCGTTATAGATTTTTGCAATAATCTCGTTATCAACTCCTTCTGAGTCATCAGACACACGGAAGTTTGTCGAGATACGAACCTGATTGTCGCTACCGATTGTAATTACACTTAATGAGCTTCCGTCGAAGTTAGCTTCAAGAACGTCACGAATCTCAGCTGTCTTAACAGGCTGATCGAAACGAACTACATAGTTACGTCCACCTGTAAACTCAATACCCTGGTTAAGACCACGGAAACCGAATGAGATAGCACAGATGATGATAGCTATGATTGAAATGATATATCCTACTTTACGTTTTTTGATAAAGTCGAAGTTGCTGTTTACAAGGATATTCTTGCTCAGACCTGTTGTAAAGGTGATATTTTTGAACCAGCCTTTTTCAAGAGAAGACTCAAGGAACAGACGGCTTAAGAATACAGTAGAGAAGAATGAAGTCACGATACCGATCATCAATGTTGTCGCGAAACCTTTGATAGGTCCAGTTCCGAACCAGAACAGGATGATACCTGTGATCAATGATGTAACGTTGGCATCGAAGATAGCAGAGAACGCGTTTGCATAAGCATCGTTAACAGCTTTTCTAAGACCTTTTCCTGAGCGAAGTTCTTCTTTGGCGCGCTCATAGATAAGTACGTTGGCATCCACTGCTACCCCAAGAGAAAGCACAAGACCGGCGATACCTGAAAGGGTAAGTACGGCGTGGAATGAAGAAAGAATACCAAGTGTGAAGAAAAGGTTGAACAGAAGAGCGATATTGGCAATCATACCCGGTACGATACCATATATGCTGATCATATAGATGAACAAAAGTCCAAGTGCAACGATAAATGAGATAACACCGTTATCAATAGCTTCCTTACCAAGAGAAGGACCTACTACGTCTTCCTGAATGATACGTACTTTTGCAACCATTTTACCTGATTTAAGTACGTTTGCAAGGTCTTTCGCCTCATCAGCATCAAAGTTACCTGAGATAGAAGAGCGACCGCCTTTGATTTCATCATTTACATTCGGAGCAGAATAAACCACATCGTCAAGAACGATAGCAACCTGGCGTCCGATATTTTCTTTTGTAATTCTTGCCCATGCTTTTGCGCCTTCCGCATTCATTGCCATTGACACTTCAAATGCGTTACGGTGCTGCTGGAAGTCAACTCCCGCGTCAGTAACAACATCACCTTCAAGTGCAGGACGACCGTTACGGCCTGATGCTTTAAGAGCGTAAAGTTCATAATACTGACCTCTTTCGTCATAAGCCTTAACAGACCAGCGGAATCTAAGGTTACGTGGAAGAAGATCACGAACTGCTTTTCTGTTAAGCATTTCGTTGATAGCAGCAGTATCCGGATATGCAGCCATACCGACTACAGAACCTTCAGAGATACGTCCCTGATACTGAGCGATCATAAGTTTTGAGAATAGAGGATATTCTTTTTCCCACTGTGCCTGATTCATTGCTGAATCCTGCGCAGCCTGGATTTCACCTACTTCAGCAAGAAGAGAGTCAGCACTTGTCACAACTTCCTGAGAAAGAGTAGAGCTCTTATCTGCTGATTCAACTGCTTTTTCAACTTCAGAAGCACTGAATATATTGTTCTGTGCAGAAATAACCTGATTAGCTGAGATAAGCGGCTGATAGATATCAACAAGGCTGTAAGTTTCCCAGAACTCAAGGTTTGCGCTTCCCTGAAGAAGTTTACGTACACGAGCCGGTTCTTTTACACCCGGAAGCTCGATAAGGATACGACCTTCTCTGTCAAGACGCTGGATATTCGGAGCAACAACACCGAAACGGTCGATACGTGTACGAAGTACATTGTATGAGTTGCTTACCGCATCACTTACTTCAGACTTCAATACGCGGACAACTTCTTCGTTTGAGCTGTTAAGATTGATTTTTTCTTTTAGGCTTATTGTAGAAAAGATTCCCGCAAGACGTACGTTAGGATCCAGTTTTCTGTATTCGCTGTAGAAAATGTCAACATAATTCTCACTACTTGTATTCTGACGGATATTTGCCGCAGAAATAGCCTGTGTGAAATTTACGTCCGGGTTATTATCTGAAAGTGATTTTAGGATATCACCTACTGAAATTTCAAGGATAACGTTCATCCCCCCTTTTAGGTCTAGACCTAGACCGATCTGCATCTCCTTAGATTCCTTGAATGTATATCCAAGCCATACTTTTTCTGATGCAATAGAATCAAGATAATAGTTCTGTTTGGCAATGTCACCATGAGCATATTTCTCAGCCTTTCTCGTATGATAGTTCGTCACCATCGAAAACGAAAGGTAGAATAAACAAACCAGGGTGAGTAGCACTGCAAATACTCTTATAAATCCTTTGTTTTGCATTGTTTTTACTACTTTTTATGTTTTAGATTAAAATTATTTTCAGTCAGATGATTAACAGTGTCATTATAGCTTTTAAATCGGTGTTAGCATTTATTGCGTGCTTTTCACTAAATTTTAAACAATTGTAAAATAACTATAATTATCGTATTATAATCAAGGTGCAAATATATAGGTTTTTTCAAACATCGTAGCATTTTAAAATATTAATTTGATTATTACATATATTTCAAACGCTCTTTTTATTATGTTTTAATGGCAAATAAGGCTTATTGATAATTCTTGTTATTGTTCTTAAAGCAGTATTTCGTGCATATTTTAATTTCATGTTAAATTAATGCGACGTAATTTAACATAAATAGGTTAGTGCTTAATTTATATATATTGAGAGCAGTGATTTTTTTTAATTTTTATTCAGGATAAGATATAAGCATTTCAGATTTTGAAACAACCGTTCAGTGACAATATTACCACTGTACAGTTGTCATATTAAAACTGTGCAGTGACAATATTAACACCGTACGGTTTACGATAAGGTTGCCGGATCAGAATACAAAACCTACACCTCCGCTTATGGAAATAGAATTATTGCTTGCGGCGGGAGTTTTTGAAAAAGGAAATATATGATTATAGTCTATAAGGCATTTGATTGAAAGATTCTTATTCGGCATGAATGCGAAAGAAGTACCTGTTCCCATTACCCATGCTCCGTTTCTCCCCTCCTCGTAGTAGCTTTCATTATAATCCGGAATATTTGCAATTCCTGTCACAACGTTGGCTCCGATAAGCCAGTAATCAGAAATAGGATATGAAAAATACGGACCTACCTGAAGAGCATAGACATCGAAAGAATCGTCGATAAGAACATCATCCTTGAATATTCTTGCGGTTGCAGCTGTCAGTCTTCCCCCGAAACCGAAGTTCTTGTTTTTGAATAATGCACCCTCAATTGCGGCATTACACCCGCTTTTTATTTTTATACCGTTTTCTACAGCACTCTTTGTTCGCTTAAGCATAAATGTATTACCCAGATGAAGGCCTATAAACGAAGGGTCTTTATCTTTATCATATCCCATATATTTCCGTTCCTTCATCAGCAGACCTTTATCTTTAAATATAAGATCAGCCAATAAATATCCTATCTCTGTTGCCATTATTCCGACAGCAGCTCCAAAAACGATATCACTCACCCAATGTTTATTATTAAGCTGCCTGCTTATTCCGGTAACGGTAGCCATAGTATAGCCTGCCGCACTATACCAGTAGCTTCTTGTCATTCCATATTCCTTATGAAGCATTGTTGCTGTCATAAATGCCGTAGCTGTATGACCGGAAGGAAATGAGTTTCTGCGAGAACCGTCAGGACGGTTTCTTTTGACTGAATATTTAAGAGTATTTACTGTAGCTGCCATAAGAGCAGCCGAGAATGCATCAGACACAAGCATTCTGCCCCATGAGCTTCTTCCTTCGACTCCAAAAGCTTTAAGACCTAACATAAGTCCTGCCGGAGCGTATTGAAGATAATCGTCATATCGATATTTGTATTTGGGAATATAGTCGTTTCTGAGATCACGGAAATTGTCGTCTGAACTTTTGATAATAAGAGCATAGGAAATAAGCGGAACCCCGACACTTCCGATCTTAAACCATGGGCTGACTGTATAGGTATCCAGTCTTTCCGGAAATGATTTTCGTTTATAGCTATGCAGTGAAACGCTGTCATTACAGTTTTCCTGATATTTGTTTAATACGGGAATCTCTATTTCCTCATCATTTATCTGAAAATAGTTGCGACCGATATTATGGGCAATCACGTTTGTGTAATCCCTGCATGAGAAAACGGCGGTGTAAATAAATAGAAAATATGAACAGCAGAATATTCTGAAAATATTATTCATCAGCGGATAGTAATAAGAGTAGTTTAGTCAAAAAAAGACAGTGTTTATAATTAATAATTAGAAACTACTGCCTTGCGGATATATAAATGCATTTATATATGTTACATATTCTCTTTTGCTTTAAAAGCCATAGCATAAAGACGCATCTGTTTAACCATAGAAAGAAGACCGTTGCTTCTCGTAGGAGAAAGATGCTCTTTAAGACCGATCTCTTCAATGAAATAGAGATCTGAATTAAGAATCTCGTCAGGAGTATGTCCGGACAGAACTTTTATAAGAAGTGAAACGATTCCTTTTACTATCACGGCATCACTTTCTGCTTTAAAGTTTACTATACCGTCATTATAATCAGCATCAAGCCATACTTTGCTCTGACATCCCTGAATAAGGTTTTCCGGCGTTTTTGATTTTTCATCAAGTGGCTCAAGTGAATTTCCAAGTTCGATTAGAAGGGCATATTTATCCATCCAGTCGTCAAAAGAAGAAAAATCTTCTATTATATTATCCTGTACCTGATCAATAGTCATAATTTCAGCTTTTATATTTTAACATTATAAAATTCAAAAAGATTAGTTTCCCTATTTAATTTAAAACTCTCTCTTTGATGATGCAAAAATAAGAATCATTATAGAGATAAACTAAGTTTCATCTAATATTATATTAACAAATAAAGATTTAAATAACATTCCTTAAAATATTTTTTTAGTAATTCAACTAATCGATATTTCTGATTGTTTTATTAGATAATTAATCTAACACATTCGAAGTATGGGAAACAGAAGACTATTTATTTCTTTAGCGCTTGTAATATTCTCTTTCGTAATAAGTGATTTATGTGCTGAAAGTATCGTTATAAATGATATCAGTTTTGTTTTTAATGATAAGGAAACTGAGAATGTGTCGGTTGCCGGGCTGAAAGATGTGTCCGATACCATAATAATACCTAATACAATCCTTGTAGCCGGGACAAAATATAAAGTGACTGAAATTGAAGATGATGCATTTTCAGGTAATACTGTAATGAATTCGATATTAATACCGAGCTCAGTTGAAAGAATAGGCAACGGAGCCTTCAGAAATTGTACGTCTCTTAAAAATGTGATTATTTCGACATCTATTGAGAAAATTCCGGATAACCTGTTTGAAGGCTGTAGCAATCTTGAAAATGTCAATATTCCCAAGAACGTAGTCCATATCGGAAGTTCCGCTTTTTTAAACTGCAAATCGCTTAAGAATATAGATATTCCCGTTACAGTAAAAGAAATCGGCGTTAAAGCATTTTCAGGCTGTACGTCGATAAACCGTCTTGATCTTCCGGAATCAGTCAGAATAATTGCCGACAGTGCATTTTCAGGATGTACCTCACTTTCTTATTTCGATATACCGGCATCAGTAAAAAAGCTTGGTAAATATGCTTTCTACGGATGTACGGCTATTAAGGATATAGTGATATATGGGGAAGTAAGAGATATCGAAGAGTATACATTCGCATTGTGTGAAGAACTTGAATCTATAAATATTCCGAATTCCGTGATTAAGATAGGAGCTTATGCGTTCAGCAACTGTTCTAAACTCCGGGCTATAATGATTCCGAATTCTGTGATCGATATTGACAATGATGCATTTAACGGATGCCGTTTTGAAAAGGTTTATTCCACAAACCCCGAGCCTCCTGCATTTATTTCAAGGCCGTTTGTTGATTCTATTACTGACAACAGCATCCTTTACCTTCCTAAGGGTTCGGAATGTGAATATAAGAACAGTCCGTCATGGAATTGTTTCAGCAAATATGTACCACTTGACAATATGAACATACTTGGCATGGAAGATACTGCTTTTGATAAATTTACGGTTTATACAGACGGAAACAGAATAATAATACCTGATTCAGAGGCAGGAGAGGAGCTTACAGTATATGATTATAACGGAATCCGTATAAAGACATTGACAACAGATACCAGCTATACAGAGTTTACACTTGACAGAACCGGTATGTTTCTCGTAAATTATAAAGGCAAAACAGAAAAGATCATTTTAAAATATAAGTTATAACAGTCTCACCGACAGCGTTAAGAGTATTCTTATCGATTTTGTCAAGAGTATCATGCGTCGTATGCCAGTAAGGATAAAAACCGGTTTCGGTATCACTCCTTAAATCGATAATGTCGATAGATGGTATGCGGCGCATTTTATTTATATAATAATGATCATCTGTAATGTAGCCGCCTTCCTCTTCTACAAAATAATTGCCGTAGCCTAATGAAGCGGCGGTAGACCAGATATCATTAACAAGGGATTGTGCATAATAGCGGGAAAAACCTTCTTTCTTGAAAGTTGCATCTTTTGCTCCAACCATATCAAGCAAAATCCCATAACGGGCACGATAGGCAGGTTTATGCATTCGTTTTGCCCAGTACTGAGTTCCCAGCGCCCATGTATCATCGTTTTTCGGTCCTACATAGAACTCCGGAGTTCCGTAGTCTTCGGCATCAAAAAATATGATATCTATTCCTTTGTCAGTATTCTGAAGATTAAGCTGTCGTGCCAGTTCAAGCAATACGCCGACACCGCTTGCTCCGTCATTAGCTCCAGGTACAGGTTTCTTCTGATTTTTAACATCAGGTTCATGATCGGCAAAAGGACGAGAATCCCAATGTGCGTAAAGCATAATACGGTCTTCCTTTTCCGGATTATATGATCCGATTATATTTATTGCATTAAGAGTTGTGCCGTCGAAGGCCGTAACTCGTGCATCCTGAGAGATTACTGTTGCTCCGTGTCGCTTTAGTTCTGAAGCAAGCCATTCCGCTGTCTGTTTATGTTCGGCAGTATTTGGAATTCTGTTACCGAATTCAAGCTGTTTTGCCACATAATAGTATGCCGAATCTGCATTAAATTCAGGTTTCAGTACCGGTTGTTTAATATTGTTTTGCTGTGAAGTGTTTTCGGAAGAAGAATTTTTGCTCTGTGCAGGACCGCATGAAACAAGTAATACGGAGAAAACAAGCGAAAGATTTATATATGATTTCATTATGATCTCTTTTTCTGAGGTTTTGAGATTAATACAATGGCGTAAAATTAAATAAACTAAGGTGTAGGGAAAAATATTTTAGACAATGTTTTAAAGGCGCGAAGCTCAATATGATAAATATTTGAACTTCGCGCCTTATGTCCTTATTATTTCAGAGAAAAATCAAGAGTTACGGTCTGGTCTGTTATTAAGAGCTCCGCTTCTCCTCCCTCGATCAACGGCATATTATTGCCGACATGTCCTACCGGAAAGTCAAAGCATACCGGAATATTATATTCTGCAGTTATCTCTTTTATATTTCTGTAAATAGATTCCTGGCCGTCATCACATCCACAGTCAGTGAACTGACCGACTATAAGTGCTTTTATGCGGGAAAATACACCGCTTAATTTCAGATTTTGTATAAGACGGTCGACTTTATAAGGTGTTTCACCGATATCTTCTATAAAAAGAATTGCATCTTGATAATCGAAGTCATAAGGAGTGGCACGAAGGCCGCCGATAACAGCAAGATTGCCACCGCAGACTTTTCCTCTTGCAGAACCTTTTATATTGAATGTGTGAGGATTTTCGGTCTTTATCTGATGTGGTTTTCCGTAAAGTAGATCGGTAACGGCAATAACCGATTCGCTTTCTGAATCTTCAGCTATGGCTCTGCACATCTGAGCGTGAAGTGAAGCCGTTCCGCTTTCAGAAAACAGCGCATGAAGTGCAGTTATGTCGCTGTAGCCAATAAGCCATTTTGGATTTGAGCGTATAAGATTTTTATCGATTTTATCTATTATTCGTATGACTCCGTATCCTCCGCGGGAACAAAGAATGGCTTTTACGGTATCGTCCTTAAGAGCTTCGTTTATATCATCTGCTCTCTGTTCATCAGTACCGGCAAAGCGTTCATATTCAGAAAGTGCATTCTTTGCAATTTCAACCGTGAACCCCAGACTTTCAAGTATGCCGACTGCCGCATATACATATCTTGGTTCTATTTTACCTGCCGGTGATATTATTCTTATTTTATCTCCTTTTTTAAGAAAAGGAGGGATCACGGCAAATTTCTGATTATTCATAAAGTTTGAAAATTCGGATAAAGCCTCTCGGCCATTTTATTGAGGTATAGTCAGATCTATCTTAGAGCAGAAGATATAGCGTTTGTCTCCTCTGTGATAGATCGATTCAAATATATTTTTAGATGTTCTTTTTACTTTCCCGTTAAATATGATTTTGTTGTCATATATGACTTTCAACGGCCTGTTAAGGTCGGCGATATTATCATTAAGATGAATAGTCAGTGAAGGCACATTGCATTGCTCAACAATAAATGTATTATCCTCACGACTAACTATAACCATGGATTCTTTTCTGACTTCTTTGTCACCGAGCGAAAGCCAATAAAAGTATTCAGGCTTAATATCGTTGTCATTTTTCCAGACAATCCTTTCAGGATAAGGATTACGCACGAATCCTGCCATCCAGTCGATAGCGGCCGTATCTGCACGATCCATCCAGTGACCTTTTCCTTCTACAATATTAAGGCTGTGGATATATTTGTCGGGAGAGGTAATTCTCTGAAGAGAATCAAGCATAAAACCCCAGTTTACGGCATTTTCATTACGTGAAAAAGCTTCATCATTCTCTCCCATCCATATCGCATAAGGAAGGTTGTACAGAGAAAGAGGAGAGATATCACCGGGATGTCCCGCCATCATAGCAGCAGAAGCAAAATGATCGCAAAGAAGAGGTGCGATGCGGTAAAGACCGTCGCCTCCGGCAGAATATCCTGTAATATATATCTTATCCGGATTTACTCCCATAACGGCAATAGAAGATCTTATAAGTTCATCATAGAAATATATCATATA
Source organism: uncultured Bacteroidales bacterium (assembly GCA_947074105.1). Taxonomy (GTDB): domain Bacteria; phylum Bacteroidota; class Bacteroidia; order Bacteroidales; family JAUNSR01; genus JAUNSR01. Next base: position 7,590 of record CAMTON010000050.1, on the reverse strand, counting down.
TGGTTTGAACCACATATTCCAGTCATCTTCCGGAGCACGGGGAGCAATATATAAACCATGTTTAGGGCGATAAAGATTAACCTGATTTTCCCATTGCTGATCATTGAATTCGGCAGGAACGGAACCACCTCCGTGAAGTGATATGTACATTGATCTGTCGCCGAATGCTTCGTCGCCATACAGATGATATTTGAATTTCATCTGAAGTCTGTTCAGATTTGAGATAATATTGAAATAGTCATTTTTAATGCTGTCGGCATATTCGTCATCATCATTAATGTAGGCAGAAGGAGGACATAATCCGGTAAGTCTTGAATCATCGCCTGACATACACCATCTTATTTCACTTCCGGAAGTTCTGGATATGTTGTCTTTTTCAAGCCCGGCACAATAGCCCATATCAATACTTTGGGTATCCCAATATTGAGAGAAGCGTATCTGATTGCTTTTCTGCCAGTCTTTATACAGAATTTCGGCAATCTTCTCGGCATTGACTTTATTTAATGGTCTGTTTGAAAATTCCAGTTCGGAAAGATTCTTATTGTCGCAATATTTAGTCCACTTCCAGACATTTGCTTTGGGAGATATTATCACTATTTCAGTAAAAATAAATATCAATCCGACAATGATAAAGTTGATGAATAATACCAATAGAAGATTCTTTTTATTCATGGCATACTGTGTTATTAGTTCATGATTCTTCCAAATATACGATTTTTACAATTCTTTGATATTCAAGAGATGAATTATATTGAATTAAACACAAATAAATGTATATTTTTTCAGTTTTTTGTTTCAGATAGAATACCGGAGACAAAATTTATTTCTATCTCCGGCATAAGAACTAATATATTCAGGAGTGTAACTCCCTGGTAATTATATTATGTTTTTCATATCTTTTTATTCTTTCTCATTTTTTTCGGAACAACACTTTCAGAGAGGCTATAAAGAACGGTAAAGCTCCGAGGAATATGAATATAAGATCTCCCGGCATTCTCAACCATCCGAGAATCCTCATAGCAGGACTGCCTGTAAATTCAAGACTTCTTGCATGCCAGTATCCGTTTTCGACAGAATCCCATATCTGTACAAGACCGCTCGGAAGAAGACTCATCACGATCATCATCATAAGCCCGATGTTAAGCCCCCAGAATGATAGTTTTATTCCTTTTTCAACTTTAAGCCATTGCCGGTCGTCGCATATTTCTCTCATTATAAATACGCATAGAGAAAGCGAAAGCATTCCGAAAACACCGAACATTGCTGCATGTCCGTGATTAGGCGTAAGATAGGTTCCTATTTCAAAATAACTTACAATAGGCATATTTATAAGGAATCCGAACACTCCTGCTCCGAGGAAATTCCAGAAACCTACGCCCATAAGGAATATAAGAGTCCATTTATGTCTGAACCCCGGGTGATTTTCAGATGCGGGCTTGGCAAGCTTCATAAACGACCATCCTTCAAGAGTCAACAGAACAAGAGGAACCACTTCAAGAGCCGAGAAGCAACCCGAAACAGCCATGTTGAATTGCGTCTGTCCCGAGAAATACCAGTGATGTCCGGTTCCGACAATACCTCCCATGAATATTAATATCACATCAAGGAATATGATAAGAAGGCCGGTCTTTTTGGCCACAATACCTAATTCGATAAAGATAAGAGCAACCATGACTGTGGCAAAAAGCTCAAAGAAGCCTTCAACCCAAAGATGAATTATCCAGAAACGCCACGTATCAACAATGGTATAATGAGTCATGTTGTCGAAAAAGATAGCGGGAACATAGAATACAGGTATAGCAAGCGCCGCTATCCAGAAGAATGTGGTGAGAGTCCTTGTAGATCTCCGTTCAAAAGCGGGTGCGGAAGCTCGTGCAACAAGAATAAACCATACAATAAGTCCGGCAATAAGCAGATATTGCCATAAACGTCCTAATTCAAGATATTCCCAACCCTGACTTCCGAACCAGAATGTTGTGTTTTCAAACCATCCTGAAAGACCGGCCCACTCACAAAGAAGGCTGCCGAATATTACTATTCCGAATGCCGCAAACAGTATATATGTCCATGCTGCCTGTCCGCGCATCTCTTTTCCTCCAAGTACACGTGCAAGATATAATCCTCCACCTGCAAATCCTGTTGCAATCCAGAATATTGCTAATTGCAGATGCCAGGTTCTTAATAATGCACTCGGAAAGATTTTGCTCAAATCAATCCCGTAGAAATTACCCGGATCAGCACGATAATGGGCTACTCCGCCACCTACAAGAGTCTGACCGAGGAACAATAATCCTACAGTACATACAAAAAGCATCAGAGCTTTCTGACTCAGAGAAGCATTACCTGTTCTTGCGTAATCGGGCTCCCTGTAGTTTGACTCCGCCCATCCCCATGTCTTATTTCTTCCGAATACAAAAAGAAGTGCGCCTATTCCTCCTAAAAGAAACAGTATGCTGACTACACTCCATACTACAGAACCCGGAGTAGGAGTATTGCCCGCCAGTTCGTCATAAGGGAAATTATTGGTGTATGAATATGAGGCATTAGGTCTGTCTGCAATAGAAGCCCAGGCCGTCCATGCAAAATAAGATGTCAGTTTAAAGAGTTCGTCGGGATCGGTTATAAGATTGGCTCTTAAACCACCGTTATTTTCAGGAGATCTGAAATATTCAAGCCATAAAGGCTGCTCCTCTATCAGGCTGTATTCCTCGAAAGGAGAAAATACAAGTATATTATCATCTTTTATATATCTGTTTTCCTTAAGGAAAAATTTGATCAGTGATGCAACCTGACTCTGTTCTTCGACTGAGAGGTTTTCGTATCCTGTATCATAAAAATCAAGACTTATTATATCTGCTGTTCTTAATGCGAGACGATGCAGATAAAGAGCCGGAAAATCAGGGCCGAGATAAGCACCATGCCCCCAGACAGTACCATTATCCATCAAACCGTATTTCAAAAATACAGATTGACCCTCACGTATATCATTTCCGGTAAAAAGAGTATCGCCCTGTTCGTTTATAACTAACTCAGGAATAGGAGGTTTGTCGTGGTAAGCTTTTATTGTAAATGTCATTAACAGTCCAAAGCCGTAAATAGCCACAAGTGCCATTATTAATACCCATATTTTTGAAAACCTGATGGTTTCATGGTCTGACTGACCGTTGTTTAACCCGTTGTTCATATTACAATGTGTATTAATTTTATATTATTAGTCATAACATGAATTAAATCACTTAGTTGTATTTTTTGTTGTTTTTTCACATCTATAAATCATAAAATATTTATGATAAATGTCAAAAACGTGTCTTCGGGAAAACGATAAATCAATATATATTTCACTGAAATAAATTAATAATTTATTGTCCTGCTTTTTGATATCACATCAAATAGAATAAAAAAATAAAGCCGCTTTCCTTTTTGACGGGAAAGCGGCTTTAATATATTATTTATAAAAAATATTAGTGAGCTTTAGCGAATTCAGCTTCAGTAAGTTTACCAAGAGCCTGATATTTCTTGTAAAGTTCAAGATATTTTTTGTGGTTTTCTTCATTTGGATAGAATTCTTTAGCGAATCCCTGACCCATAGCAGCCTGAGCATCTTCGATCTTATCATACTGTCCTGCTACCACTGCGGCAAACATTGATGCACCGAAAGCACAAGCCTGTTCGCTTTTAGCAACTTTGATAGGCATTCCTAGAACGTCAGAAAGAGTCTGCATTACATAAGGAGATTTCAATGAGATACCGCCGATACCGATGATAGAATCGATTTCGATTCCGTTTTCAAGGAAACGGTCAACGATAGCTTTTGATCCGAATGCTGTAGCTTCAACAAGAGCCTGGAAAATCATCGGAGCAGTAGTACCAAGGTTGATACCTGTGATAGTACCTGTAACAAGCTGACTTGCATCAGGAGTACGGCGACCGTTCATCCAGTCTGTAGCAAGAGTAAGATTTTCTCCTACAGGAAGTTTCATAGCCTCAACAGAAAGTTCAGGAATAATCTGATCGATAGCTTCTTCTACAAGTTTTGCTTTTGTAGCTTCATCGATAAGTGTTGATTTTGCAACGATGTTTTCGATTGGCCATGCAAGAACTCTTTTGAACCATGCGTAGATATCTCCGAAAGCAGACTGACCAGCCTCGAAACCTACCATACCCGGAATAACAGATCCGTCAACCTGTCCGCAGATACCAGGAACAAGTTTTGAACCAACTTCCTCGTGTCCTGCAACCATGATATCACATGTAGAAGTACCGATTACGCGAACGAAAGTCTTAGGTTTGATTTCTGCACCTACAGCACCCATATGACAGTCGAAAGCACCAACACCTACTGCAACATTTTCGTTAAGACCAAGTTTCTTAGCCCACTCAGGATTAAGATTTCCTACTTTTGTATTTGCAGGGTGAGATTCAGTATAAAGGTGATCACGCATACCTGCAAGAAGAGGTTCGTAAGTTGTAAGGAATTCTTCTGAAGGAAGACCTCCCCATGATTCATGCCACATAGCTTTGTGACCTGCAGAACAACGTCCGCGAACAACTTTTTCAGGAACGATATTTCCTGTGATTACAGCAGGCATCCAGTCGCAGTGCTCAATCCAGCTATATGCATCTTTACGGATTGATTCATCTTCGCGAAGGATATGAGCGATTTTAGCCCAAACCCACTCAGAAGAATAGATACCACCTTCATATGCAGTATAATCTGTATCCCATTCTTTTGCAAGTTTATTGATTTCTGCTGCCTCTTTTGTCGAAGTATGGTCTTTCCAAAGGACGAACATCGCATTTGGATTTTCAGCATATTCAGGACGAAGAGCCAAAGGAATACCTTCTTTGTCTGTAAGTACCGGTGTCGAACCTGTTGTATCGAAAGAAATACCTACAACATTTTCTGCAACATCAGCAGGACATTTAGAAAGCGCGTCGTTTACAGTAAACTCAAGAACTTCAAGATAATCAAGAGGATGCTGACGATACTGATTTTTATGAGGTACACAGTATTTGCCTTCCATCCATCTTGGATAGTATTTTACTGACTGTGCTAGCATTTCTCCTGTTTCCGCGTTTACAACAACCGCGCGTCCTGAATCACTACCGTAGTCAAGACCGATAACATATTTATTTTGAGACATAGTGTGTTTTAATTATTGAAATAAACAATGACAGATTCAGTCCGTCATTTGGTTATAGATAATATTAGTGTATTTTTTAAACAAAACAGGGGCAGGCATAACCTGCCCCTATAAAGGAGAGTATCTCTTTATTATTACATTAATGCTTTGTTAAGCATATAATAGATTTCGTTCATACGAAGTTCGCTCTTGAAGTTACGGATAGTAGTATCCTTATCGATAAGAAGCATTTCGATACCTGCGATTTCTGCATAATCTTCCCAGTACTCTGAAGTAAGGTCATAAGAGAAACAAGAGTGGTGAGTACCACCTGCAAGAATCCAAGCTTCAGCTCCAACTTCGAAGTTTGGCATAGGGATCCAAAGTGCAGAAGCAACAGGAAGTTTTGGAAGAGGTTTAGATTTGATACACTCTACGTCGTTAACGATAAGACGGAAACGGTTTCCAAGGTCAACGATAGTTGCTGTAACACCTGTTCCTTCTTTCGAAGTAAATACAAGACGAGCAGTTTCGCTATCGATACCGATGCTTAGGCGGTGAACTTCAAGTTTTGGTTTGTTTTCTGCGATAAGAGGGCAGATCTCAAGCATGTGAGCCTGAAGGATCGCACTGTTCTTACCATCGAAATGCAATGTATAATCTTCAAGGAAAGAAGAACCTTTAGGAAGACCCTGACCCATAAACCATACAGTACGGTAAAGAGCAGCTGATTTCCAGTCACCTTCAGCACCGAAACCATAACCTTCTGCCATCAGACGCTGAGAAGCAAGTCCCGGAATCTGATCGAAAAGACCTAAGTCATTGAAGTTTGTAGTAAATGCTTTTGCTCCTTTAGCATCAAGAAGACGACGCATTGCAATTTCAGCTTTTGCAGAGTTGTATACTTTCTCATACGCTTCAGTTCCTTCTTTTTCAAGTTCAGCTGAATGATCGTATTCTTTGAAGTAATCTGCTACAAGAGCTTTAGTATCCTCATCAGATACTTCTTTATAATATTCCATCAGGTCATTAACCGGACAGTAATCTACATGATATCCAAGACGCTGTTCAGCTTCAACTTTATCTCCGTCAGTTACGGCAACGTTGTTCATCTGATCACCGAAACGAAGGATCAACATATCCTGAGAATCAGCCCATCCTGCACAAACACGCATCCAGATAGACATTTTGCGAAGAGTCTCATCATCTTTCCAGTAACCTACTACTACTTTACGACGGATACGCATACGAGTACAGATATGACCGAACTCTCTGTCACCGTGAGCAGACTGGTTAAGATTCATGAAATCCATATCCATCTCATCCCAAGGAATTTCTTTGTTATATTGAGTATGTAGGTGCATAAGAGGTTTTTTCAACTGCTGAAGACCGTGGATCCACATTTTAGCAGGAGAAAAAGTATGCATCCAAGTGATAACACCGATACATCTATCTTCGTTATTAGCAGCTTTAAAAACAGCTTCAACCTCTTTTGATGAGTTAGCTGTTCCTTTATATACAACTTTAACAGGAAGTTTTCCTGATTCGTTAAGGCCTTTTACCATTTCATTAGAGTGAGCGTCTACAGAAATTACTGCGTCTCCTCCATAAAGAAGCTGTGCTCCGGTTACGAACCAGACTTCAAAATTTTCAAATGCTTTCATATTGTATGTGTTTATTAAGTTAACTGTTTTAGTTAATTATATTATTCAGATATTTATCATACGGATATTTTCCGGGATAAACAATCTTATTTTTTATCCTGTCCGTAGTAAGCGCCCGGTCCGTGTTTACGGTAGAAATGTTTCTGAACAAGAAGCGGATTCATGTGAAGCTGCGGATTGATATTGAATGAGATAAATGCCATTTTTGCAACCTGCTCCATAACAACAGCGTTATGAACGGCGTCATCAGCATCTTTGCCCCATGAGAAAGGACCATGATTATGAACAAGAACTGCAGGAACATAAGCAGGATTGATTCCTTTGAATCTTTCGATGATAACCGTACCTGTTTCTTTTTCATAGTTTCCTTTAACTTCTTCCTCATTCATCTGACGTGTACAAGGAATTCCTTCTGCGAAATAATCGGAATGAGTAGTACCGATATTAGGAATGTCACATCCTGCCTGAGCCCATGCCGTAGCATAAGTAGAGTGAGTGTGAACAACACCACCTGTTTCAGGGAATGCTTTATATATTTCAAGGTGAGTAGGAGTGTCTGACGAAGGTTTAAGAGTTCCTTCAACGATATTTCCGTCAAGATCGACAACAACCATATCCTCAGGTTTCATATCATCATAAGATACCCCTGACGGCTTGATCACCACAAGTTTGCTTTCTTTGTCTATTGCACTAACGTTACCCCATGTGAAGATAACAAGTCCATGTTTTACTAAATCAAGATTTGCCTGACAAACCTTTTTCTTTAAATCCTCAAGCATCGTTTTTATTTTTTATTCACCGTT
>CAMTON010000049.1 GCA_947074105.1 uncultured Bacteroidales bacterium | reverse complement strand
AATGAAACAAAATAATATTAATATTGTTGTAATCGCATATATACCTATAATATATGATAGACAGCAATACGACAGGAGAAAATATACCATTGAAAAGGCAACTTGCAATATGGAGTATATTTCTTGTTACATCTATAGCCGGGATGGCAATAACACCAATACTTCCGGAAATTAAATCACATTTTAAAGATATAGACAGGACTGATATTGATCTTCTTACTTCACTGCCTAACATGATAATAATACCTTTTGTATTATTGTCGGGAAATATTGTAAATATAAAGAACAGATTACAGCTTATCAGACTTGGGTTACTTATATTTCTTGCAAGTGCCATTGCATATCAGTTTGCGAATACTTTTTTGCATCTGCTCATAATAAGTGTATGTCTCGGTGCCGGCATAGGAATGGTAATACCAATGGCAAATGCTTTACCTTCAGAGTTTTATTTCGGGCGGGAAAGACAGCGGCAACTTGGAATATGTGCCGGAATAGCTGATGCTTCGCAGGTATTCTGTCTTTTCATGACTGGTATCCTGTATTCTAATTTCAACTGGAAATCACCTTTTCTCGTATATCTTATAGCAGTAGTACCCCTTATCTTTCTTTTTATGATAAAAAGACCATCAAAGGAGCCGGGAATAGGGAAGGTTCATCATCGACCTCATAAATACCCTTTTAAGATAAATCAATGCGGATTTTCGGTTAAAATGCTTATCTCATTAATTGTACAATATTTCTTTTTATGTTATATCCAGTATATAATTCCTCTTGCTTTGCCTTTTCTTATGATCAGAAACGGTTATGATGAAAGTTTTGCAGCAATATGTATTGCATATTTCTTCCTTATACAATCGCTTGTAGATATGACATTGCTACCGGTAATGAAATTATTCGGAAAGAATCTTATATGGCTTAGTTTTCTAATGAACACAGCAGCACTTTTTCTTCTGCCATTATTTATAAAGTCCGGAATAGTGATTTTCGTGGCTCTGACGCTTGCCGGTATTACAGGCGGAATTATAGAACCGTCAATATGGTATAAGGCTTCCCATATAGGAATCCCGTCAAAGAGAGTTAAGATATATAGCTATGTTATGGCGGTTTCCTTTTTTACAATTTGGGTGACACCATTTGTAATAAAAGGATTTAACCTTTTATTCAATGATGCCACCCTTAAATTTTCATTCTATATTTCAGGAATTATAGGTCTGATAATAGTTTTGGTATCTTTATTCTTTCGTAAAGATTTTGTCTGGGGAGTTCCCCCGGGAGAAACATTATAATTCGAAGAATTTAGTAAACGCTTTAACAGCATAGTAATGATCATCAACATGACCGGTTTCGCTTACTGAATGCATTCCCCACATAGGATTACCCATATCCACACCGCGAAGTTCTATTTGCGAAGTAAGGATATTACCCAATGTCGAACCACCGACAGCATCCGAATGATTTACAAATTCCTGACACGGGACACCGGCAAGTTTGCAGATCTGCTTAAATACAGCAGATGAATCAGCATCTGTCAGATACTTCTGATTAGCATGGATCTTTATTACCGGACCTTTGCCCATAAGAGGATGATTTGTAGGATCATGTTTTTCCGGATAATTAGGATGTAAGGCATGAGCCATATCCGCCGATATCATGAAAGAAGTCGCTATGGAACGATAGAAATCTTCAATAGTTCCTCCGCTGTTAAGAACTATTCTTTCAAGTATATGTCTCAAAACAGGAGATGCAGCTCCCTGTTTTGTACCGCTTCCGGTTTCTTCATTATCAAAAACAGCAAGAACTTTAGTAGTATTTGTCGTTTCAGAATTCAGAAGTGCATTAAGTCCTGCATGTACCATTGCCAGGTCATCAAGACGTCCGCAAGAAATAAACTCATTGTTGATTCCGGCAAGGCTGCCTTTTCTGCAATCGTACAGATAAAGGTCAAAATCAAGAATATCTTCTTTTGCAACATTAAGATGAGATGAGATTTCAGAAATAAGAATGTTCCCTTTTTCAAGTTCATTATTTATTAATCCCATTACAGGCAGCATATCTTTCTGTTTACTTAAAGGATTTCCGTCATTTACCGTACGGTTCATGTGGATGGCAAGATGTGGAATAAGAAGTAACGGACGCTGAAGATCCACATACACATGTTTAGGATATAAAGGATTATCGCTTTTAATTATTACACGTCCGGCTATAGAAAGAGGACGGTCAAACCATGTATATAGTATAGGTCCGCCATAAACTTCAGTATTTAATTTTACTATTCCGCCTTCTGATGTAATTTCCGGGTTTGGTTTTATTCTGAATCCCGGCGAATCAGAATGGGAACATATTAACTTAAAACCGTTTTCTGCAAAGTTATCTCCTAAAATAAAAGCGAATAAAGCAGATCCGTTTTGAGTAACGTAATATTTGCCACCTTTCTTAAGTTCCCATTTATCTTTGATTTCAAGTGCCGAAAACCCATTTTCCAAAAGTGTTTTTTTTAGATTTTCAACTGCGATAAAATTAACGGGACTGTTGTTAATATAGTTAAGCAGGTCAATTGCAAGCTCCTGTTTGGTTAAATTTTGTGTCGTCATAAATAAATTTTAAAATAACAGAACGTAAATATAAAAATAGTTTCTTAATATTCCGAATAGCTGTTTTTTATCAAATATCAGTCCATCAGCTTCTTTATAAAGGCAGGAAGGTTAAAAGGAGCATATCTGAATTTAAAGTCTATATGGGGATTCTTAATAAGAACACTTTTTTTATGTGAAAAAGTATCGAAAGTTGCTTTGGAATGATAGGATCCATATCCACTGTTACCGACGCCTCCGAATGGAAGATTCGTGTTAACAAGCTGCATCAGAGTGTCATTAATACATACCCCTCCTGAAGATGTATGCGATACAACATATCCACCATCTTTTTCATCTCCGAAATAATATAAGGCAAGAGGTTTTTCTCTGGCATTAATAAAGGAAACGGCAGCTTCGACACTTTCAACAGTGATTACGGGCAATAAAGGTCCGAAAATTTCTTCTTCCATGATATTGTCTTTATCAGAAGGAGAGTCTATAATAGTGGGAGAGATATATCTTTGTTCTGCATCTGTTAATCCTCCGAATATGATTTTCCCTGTAGATGACTTAATAAGAGTTTCAATTCTATTAAAAGCAGCATCATTTATTATTCTCGGATAAAAAGAACATTCGATTATATTTTCACCGTAGAACTGCTTTATCCAATATATAAGTCTTGTTATCAGAGGTCCTTTTATTTCTTTATGAACAAGCAGATAGTCGGGTGCAATACATGTTTGTCCGGCATTTAGAAATTTTCCCCAGACAATTTTCTTTGCTGCCATATCTATTTTTGCATCGTTGTTAATAATACAAGGACTCTTTCCTCCCAGTTCAAGAGTAACGGGAGTCAGATGTTGTGCAGCCTGAGATGCAACATATTTGCCGAAACTGACACTTCCGGTAAAAAAAATATAATCAAATCTCTTTTGAAGTATATACTGATTGATATCATGGCCTCCTTCTATTACGGCAATATATTCAGGTGAAAAATTAGAAGAAATAATTTTATTAATGGCAGCAGATACATTTTCAGACTCGGGTGAAGGTTTCAGGATTGCACAATTGCCGGCAGCCATAGCACCGATAAGAGGGGAGAATATTAACTGAAATGGATAATTCCAGGGTGCTATTATTAATGAAAGACCGTAAGGTTCATAAACAATATTACTTTTAGACGGAAATGAGAAAAAGGTATCTTTTACTTTTACCGGTTTTACCCATTCGTTGAACTCTTTTATTGTATGTTTCAGTTCAGTAATAATAAATCCGACTTCTGAAATAAAACTTTCATTGAATGACTTATTAAGATCGGTTTTAAGAGCTGCATAAATCTCTTCTTTGTTAGAAATAATAGCATTTAGAAGCTTTTTCAATTGTTCTCTTCTGAACTTATGATCGAAGGTTTTTCCTGAATTGAAAAAGTTGCGCTGAGCTTCATATATCGAATCAATAGTCTTGTTATCCATATTCCCGGATTTTTTCTTATTATAATGATATTAAAACAAAAAAGTTGCCTGAAATATGAAATTTCAGACAACTTTTTTCAATTGTATATTGCGTTAATAAGCAAGGCTTTTACTCAATAATAACTACTTCAATCTTAATATCTTTTTTAGGGCGGTCACCTGATCCTGTTTCAGTATTCTGAATTTTTTCTACTATATCAAGACCTTCTACAACTTCGCCGAATACAGTATACTGATTATCCAGATGCGGAGTACCGCCAATTGTGGTATAAGCTTCTTTTTGTTCAGGAGTAAATTTCGGTGCACCCAGTTTATCCGACTCAGCTTTAGTCAAAGCGATAAGTTCTTCCTGAAGCTCGAAAAGCCCGTTCTGATCTTTATTTTTTCTCATCTGCATTATCTGAGATTTGCGCTCTTTTACAAGATTGTCGAAAATGGTCTGTTCCTGCATTTGAGACATTTGTTTTTCCATTTGAGACAGTTTGCCCTGATTATAAGTATCTCCCCAGACAATATAGAATTGTGAACCGGAAGACTCTCTCTCCGGATTAACCTGATCTGCCTGACGTGCTGCAGCTAAAGCACCTCTTTTATGAAAAAATTGAGGGTAAACAATTTCTGCAGGAATATTGTATCCGGGTCCTCCAGTACCAAGAGATTTTCCCGCAGGAGCACCTTTTGAATCAGGATCACCTCCCTGAATCATAAAGTTCTTTATTACACGGTGAAAAAGAGTATCGTTATAGAATCCCTCTTTTACCAGTTTTATAAAGTTATCTCTATGTAAAGGTGTCTCATTATATAGTTTGATTTTTATATCTCCAAGTTCTGTTTTAATCAGAACATAACTGATTTTACTGTTATCTGTACTCATAATTATTAATATTTCATGCAAATATAAATAAAGAATTTTGAACTCAAATGTTCATTTTATTAACGTATGTCTGATTAAGCCTCTTATCATACCTTAAATCAAAAATAAATATTAAGATAGACCGATACAGTCATATTGTAACTTCTTCGGTTAACATTCGGATTTCTTGGATTGATCACAGCTCTCAATCCACTTGAACATTCAAGACTAAATGAAAAATTATCAATAAAGAATTCGTTTATAATTTTCAGTCCCATATCTCTGCGCTTGACATATTTTCTTATAAGCCCCATATCAAGCTCCTGAGTGGATTCTTTTCCTTGTTCAATGATGACAAATTCTCCGCTTCGTCTGACTGCATAAGCAAAATAGCCCCCTATTCTTGTCCTGAATAGCCCTTCGCAGTAAGTGTAACTTAATGTAAGGGGGAATTCCACATAGCTGTTTTTGGACCATAATATTCCGATGGGAACATTATTATTTACTGCGTTATCTACTTCATTAGGGGCATTAACAGACAGTTGATACGCTTTTTCAAGATCCTCATTATACTCCATCCTGCAATTGACACCTTTTGTTATATATAAAGCTTCCGCTAATATCTGAAAAGAAGGAGTGAAATTGAATGCCAGTCCACCACCGAAACTAGGGTCAAAAAGCATACTGGAGCTTTTCCCGGAAGAGAATTTCGCAGCTTTACTTCCTCCGGCAGAAATACCTCCCTTTATAAAAAACTGAATCGGAGAGGGCTCTCTTAACTGCGAAAAAGAGAGCTCTGAGAATGATAAAAGGAAAATAAATATCAGTAATAATATTTTAATTCTGTTATTCATTTAACTTGTGTCGAGGTTTTAGGTCAAACGATAAGAAAAGCATTGAAATACCCCAGTAAATCAGAATTATAGAAACAAGGAAATCAATGATAAATGTCGGATTGTTGACAGATGAAAAGAATATCCATGAAAGAATAACCATCAGAACACCATTTATCAGATATAACCACCAGAATTTATTTACTGATATGGAAACAAATGATGCTACTATGTTTTCTATACCTTTAAAAAGAAAAATAAAGGCGAAGAAATAAGGCAGAACTTCCATTGACAGGCCAAGATTAACCACAAGTATAAGTCCTATGATTATATCTATTATTCCCCCGGCCAGCCACCACCCCCAGCCGTGAAATTTTTTTTCTATTGAAGCAGCGATGACAATCTGAAAAATACCTGATAAAAGCAGACACCATCCGAATGCCTGTGCAATAATAATGTAGCCTTCAATAGGAAAGAAAAGGAGCCATATTCCTACTATAGCTATGCAAATTCCTGCTATAAGAATAAGCCACCAGTATTTGGTTTTTCCAAAAAATGAATCTATTATATCCATAATCTTTCGATTTATTAATCTTAATATGTTGTTATCTATATTTTTATAACATCACTGCAATTTTTTTTATTTACTCGTCAATGCTATATTTTGATTTATTAACCCCTTTACAGATCTAAGAATCAGAGTGGTCGTTTTTTTGATTAACTTTACACAGATATCAATTTTAAATAAATGACTCAGCGAATATTATTAATAACTCCACCTTTAATACAGCCAAACACTCCTTATCCGGCAACAGTGTATCTTAAAGGTTTTCTAAACTCCGGAAAGATTGATAATAAGCAGATTGATTTAAGTCTGGAGACTCTTCTGAGTATATTCAGTAAAAAAGGTCTTACGGAACTGTTTAAATACTCTTCCGATAAAATCAATTCATTTTCAGATAATGCTTTAAGAATATTTTCTCTGTCAGGAGAATATATTTCAACAATAGATAATGTAATTTCATTTCTTCAGGGAAAAAATCAGAATCTTTCACAGCTTATATGCGATGATCAATATCTGCCTCAGGCATCACGTTTTGAAAATATTCATGAACTTGACCAGGCATTCGGATCTATGGGCTACAGGGATAAAGCAAGACATTTAGCAACTCTGTATCTTGAAGATCTTTGTGATTTTATTACAGAAGTTGCAGATCAGAAGTTCGGATTTTCAAGATATGCTGAATCGCTTGGCCGATGCGCGTCTTCTTTTGATGAAATATATGCAGCTCTTAAAGAGCGTTCATTTACAGATTGCATAATGCTGGAACTTCTGGAAAATCATATAAAGGAATATAAGCCTGATATGGTGGTAATTACTATCCCTTTTCCGGGTAATCTTTACAGTGCTCTTACATGCGGAAAGTATATTAAGGAGAAGTATCCTGATATAAAAATCGAAATGGGGGGTGGTTTTGTGAATACTGAGTTAAGATCTTTGCAGGATGAGAGGATGTTTGAATTTACCGATTATCTGACTCTTGATGACGGTGAAATTCCCTTGCTGAAACTTATTGGGTCTCTTGATTCTGAGAACCCTGATTCTTCTGAATTTGTAAGGACTTTTATGCTTAAAGACGGCAAGGTGGTTTATGTAAATAATGAAGAAAGTATTCAGAATATTCCGATGTCTGATGCCGGTACACCGGATTATGGCGATTTGCATCTTGACAAATATCTTTCACTGATAGATGTTGTAAATCCGATGCATAAATTATGGAGCGACGGAAGATGGAATAAACTGACTTTAGCTCATGGATGCTATTGGGGAAAATGTTCTTTCTGTGATTGCTCTCTTGATTATATAGGTCGTTATGAGCCGGTTCCTGTGAATATTCTTGTTGACAGAATTGAAGAGATGATAAATAAAACCGGAGAAAACGGGTTTCATTTCGTCGATGAGGCTGCACCTCCTGTATTGCTTAAAGAATTAGCCATCGAAATTCTGAAAAGAGGTATAAACATAACATGGTGGACAAATGTAAGATTTGAGAAAACCTATACAGATGATCTTTGTCGTCTTTTAAAAGCATCAGGTTGTATTGCTGTAGCAGGAGGGCTGGAAGTTGCTTCTGAAAGAATTCTTAAACTTATAAATAAAGGAGTATCTATAGAACAGGTAGCAAAAGTGACATCATCTTTTGTTAAGTCTGATATTATGGTTCATGCATATCTGATGTACGGTTTTCCCTCTCAGACCGAACAGGAAACTATAGATTCTCTGGAAGTCGTAAGACAGCTTTTTGAGGCAGGAGTTGTAAACTCCGGATTCTGGCATCGTTTTGCTCTTACTGCACATTCTCCGGTAGGTCTTAACCCTGATAAATTCAATATAAAGCCGCATCAACATAAATTCGGTGGATTTGCAGATAACGATAGGTTTTATGATGATCTTACAGGAGCGGATCATGAGATATATGGAGACGGACTCAGAAAATCTCTATATAATTTTATGCATGGTATTGGTACGGATTTCCCGTTAAACAGTTGGTTTGATTTCAGGATTCCTAAAACTAAGATTAAAAGGAATCTTATTTATAATTCTATAAATAAAGAGGAACATTTTGAAAGACTTCTTAATAAAGAGCTTATCTGGATTGGCGGTCTACCATTAAAAAGAACTATTAAGCAAAAAGGTGGCAGACATATTACTGAAATAACAATAAATAATAAGACAAGCGTTGTTGAGTTAAGCGAAACCTCAGATATTTGTGATATTGTTTATGATATGCTTTTGAGATGTAGTGTAAAAAACAATATCCCTGATTTTATTGCTGATAGCGACTTAATCGGGAAAAGAGTGAAATCGGAGGATAAAGAAATCAGGAAATATAGACTTAAGGATCTTAAAGAAAATCTTAGGCCTTATTTAAATATAGATTTTGAGTCTTTCTGTAAATCCGAATTTATGACAGATCTTTTTGAAACAGGTTTGCTGATAATCTGATTTCAGGCAAAAGATGTCTGATATTATAATGTAAATAAGAAAAATAAAAGATATTGACCATATGGTAAGTTTTCTTCAGGTAGAAAAACTGACTAAATCTTTTGGTGATTTAGTCTTGTTCAGAGATATAACATTTGGTGTTTTTGAAGGCCAGCGTATAGGCCTTATTGCAAAAAATGGGAGTGGAAAGACAACTTTGCTTAATATTATCTCGGGAAAAGAGGGGTATGACAACGGTAATGTAGTTTTTCGTCGTGACCTTAAAGTTGGTTATCTGGAACAGGATCCTCAGTTTGATGCAGGTCTTACGGTAATGCAGGCTTGTTTTAAAACTGACAGTGATATAGTAAAAACTATAGCAGAATATGAAAAAGCTATAGCTGATAATAATATAGATGTTCTTGATGAACTTATCCATAAGATGGATACTCTTAATGCCTGGGATTATGAATTGAGGATTAAACAGATTCTGTCACAGCTTAAGATTAATAATTTTGATCAGAAAGTGGAAACTCTATCGGGAGGTCAGCGAAAACGAGTTGCTCTTGCCAATATTCTGATTTCTGATCCGGAGCTTCTGATTTTAGATGAGCCTACCAATCATCTTGATCTCGAGATGATAGAATGGCTTGAAGGTTATCTTAGCCGTTCACGTCTGGCTTTGCTTATGGTTACGCATGACCGTTATTTCCTTGACAGAGTGTGTAATGAAATTTATGAGATAGACAACAAACAGATATATTCATATAAGGGGAATTACAGCTATTTTCTTGAAAAAAGACAGGAAAGAGTTGAATCAATGAATACAGAGATTGAAAGAGCAAATAATCTTCTTAAAACCGAACTGGACTGGATGCGTCGTCAACCTCAGGCCAGAGGTACAAAAGCAAAATACCGAATTGATGCTTTTTACGAACTGGAAGAAAAAGCCAAAAAAGAGAAAGATAAAGGAAATGTTAAACTTAATGTTAAGGCTTCATATATAGGTTCTAAGATTTTTGAGGCAGAACATGTTTCTAAAAGTTTCGGAGATCTGAAAATACTGGAAGATTTCAATTATATTTTTGCCCGTTATGAGAAAATGGGGATAGTAGGAAACAACGGAACCGGAAAATCTACATTTATAAAGATGCTGATGGGAGAGGTTGCGCCGGATTCCGGTATTATAGATATAGGCGAAACTGTTAGGTTTGGCTATTACAGTCAGGAAGGGTTGAAATTTGATGAGCAGATGAAAGTGATAGATGTGATTCGTGAAGTTGCGGAGGAAGTATCGCTTGGAGACGGATCTGCATTATCGGCTTCTCAGTTTCTGCAGTATTTTCTTTTTACACCGGAAACCCAGCATAACTATGTTTATAAACTGAGCGGGGGAGAGAAAAGACGACTTTACCTTTGCCGTGTATTAATGAGTAATCCTAATTTTCTTGTTCTTGATGAACCTACCAATGACCTGGATATAGTTACTCTTAATGTTCTTGAAGATTATCTGAAGAATTTTAAAGGTTGTGTCATAGTAGTCAGTCATGACCGTTATTTTATGGATAAGGTTGTTGATCATCTTATGGTATTTAACGGAAATGCCCAGCTTAAAGATTTCCCGGGAAATTATTCAGATTTCAGAGAATGGAAAGAGTTTAAGGAACAGGAAGAGAAAAATATTGAAAAAGCGGCTAAAGCTAAGATTGCAGCTAAGCAATCACAGGAGTCACGAGAAACTGCAAAACCGCAGAATCTAAATGCAAAAAGAAAATTATCTTTTAAAGAAACTAAAGAGTTGGAAGAACTTAATGAGTTGATTCCAATTCTGGAACAGGAAAAAAAGGATATCGAAGTTCTAATGAGTAGCGGTACTTTATCAAATGACGAATTACTGCTTAAATCAGCCAGAATAAGTGAAATTATAGAAAGTCTCGAGGAAAAAGAAATGAGATGGCTGGAATTAAGCGATATCTAATATGAAAATCTTATTGCTAAAAATATAGATGCTTGGCATCTTATGAAATAGAGAGATGAGTAATCGGAAATATTTTCGACTATTCATCTCTCTAATTATATAATTCTTTGCTCTTAGCTTATAATTCAAAATTCAATTTTTTATATAGCAATTCATAATCAATCGTGATTAAATAGGATTTTTCGATGAATATTTGTTAATAAAAACTTGTTAATAAAACAAGCCTTGAAAAGTGTGAGAATAATTAACAAAAAAGACATAGTGTTTTGATTGTAGATTGCATCATGTGAAATAGTGTGAATTTTAATAATGGTATTAATTTGCTCCTTGAAATATGATAATATAAATCTGTCTAAAACTTAATAAATGCTTAAAAAATGTATGTGGGGATATTGTTTAAATGTTAAAAGCGAAAGTTTTGTGAAATTTTATACTGAAATGCTTGTGTTAAAAAAATAATTATTTTAGTTTTGTAATGATAAAAATATTTAGAAATTAACAAATTGGAAATGTTTAATTGACTTTGTCAAAAATGAGGGATTAGTTTCGTTTCCTTTACGAAAGACAGGTGTTAATAAATATGAAAAATGCTTCAATTCTGTCATTGTTAAAAACAATTGAACAAACGATTTGTTACAAATAAAATACCATTGAAAAATAAATATTATACGCCTTTATTCCGAGGTTGTAAATGAGAAACATTATAGTGCAGATAAAGAAAAACACAACAATATGAATAAATACAATCATTCATATTTTATAGAAAAAGATCTCGGGGAATAGTACATGGGGATTTGTAGTGAGGAGTTTAAAGGCAGATGCATAGAAATGATGACGTTTTATGTAGATGGAAATAGATATATAGTTTTATAGTTTTAATAGATAGATAGTATAGTTATGAACATTAACAATTTAGAAGTTTACGGACAAGAATTTTCAGAAACAAAATTAACTTACAAGATTAAAGACTTTTCTAAAAATGCAGGAGCTAAGCTCATGTATGTAGTTTTTCTTGCTAAGGATGTTTTGACATCTTCTGAAATCTCAACAAAAGACAAAGCTATAATTTATGGAGCTTTGGGGTATTTTATTTTGCCATTTGATATCATTCCGGATTTTTTCCCCGGAGGATTCGCAGATGATTTAACGGCATTGCTTTTTGCATTAAAGACTGTCATTGGAAGTATTAATCCGGATATGAGGTCGAAAGCAGTAGCAGATGTCAAGGAAATATTTGGCGAAATAAATGAGCAGGAATTGTATTCTTTGTTTTAATCTTAAAAAGATGTCTTTTGTAAACTAAGAGATTTAATAAAATTGCCTCAAAGGCAGTTTTATTTCTCTATTTTATTTTTCTCAAAAAAGATTATTTAGTTGCATACATTATAGAATAGGTTTATTGATTCAATATAAAGGGATGACAAAAGTGAAATTGTCATTAATAAGAGAAAAATATTAATTGTTTTAAAGATTTAAGAAATTAATCAGGAATATTTCTATAACAAATGCAGCCCGTATCAAAATTGACACGGGCTGCATTGTTTAAATATATAAATACAAATTAAGTATTAATTAATACAATCTAATCTAATATATATATATAAGTCCAATATAATCTAATATAGGTACAATATAAGTACTAATATATAAGTATTATTTTTTAATTATCTTGTCCATCCATTCGAATAGTTCTTTAAGATCATAATCTCCTGTATGAGGGATACCCCATGCTATTTCGAAATTAACATCATAGCCTTTATTTCTAAGATATGTTGCAAGAAGAACTTCTGTTGCGATACTTATATTATTATCAACAGAACCGAAGCGAATATGCCAGAAATTTGACGGATTACTCTTTCGTGTACCAACATAATTCATCGGATTCATCATGTCAATAATTTTACTGTCAGCCATAGGTGTAATGATAGGAGAATTTTCAGATGAATAAGGAGTAAAATGCTGAGCATTTACATTAGCAGTTCCAAACAGATGATTTTCCGGTGTTTCTAAATCAAAACCATCGAATGCAGGAGGTGTTTTCATCCTTTTCATATTTTGAACATAACCATCAAAATCAAAATCCTTTACTTTTTTATCTGAAACCTTTAGCCATGTAAGTTTAGAAAGATCTTTGCCCTTATGCATAGCTTTTTCGGCTGAAGCTTTAAGAAGTTCAATTATATAATTTTTAAAAGTTCCGTTGCCGTCCTGATCCATTGTCAGAAAATTCCCTTTCTCGTCCTGAAGTTCAAGAGCATTGACATACATAGGGAAAAGTGCTTTTAACTGATCTGACACCTGAATCTGATTTGGAGTAAGTACATTTGAAGCATTAGGTTCAGGTTTTTTCCCTTCAATGAAGTCCATCATACGAGGTTCATAAGTATTTACGCCATTAAACTGCCATTCATAGGCACAATCAGCATGATTAAGATCTGTAATAGGACAATATGCAGAAACAGCAAAAACATGATCAGGCATATTTGCAGCTCCGATATCTTCAAGATAAGGAGCATAATCCTTACTGTTTCCGGTTGCTCCAAGAAGAGTTGACATAGCGCCACCTGCACTTGTACCGTTTGATATTATTTTCTCTTTATCACCGGGTATCAGTTTATCATTGAATCTAAGATAGCAGATTGCCGCTTTGAGATCTATAAGACCTGCGGGAGCTTTTCCGGTATAATCACCTTTACTGTTTTTCAGATTTCTTCCGCGAGCACCGGCAGATGCAACAATATATCCTTTAGAAAGTGCATAATGTATTGCCGATTGTTTCTTTTTATCTCCGTGAGGCGGAGCATCAGGTCTTTGATTTCCTGCTTCATTACGACGGCCTTGCGGGCCTTTTCTTTTATCGTTAAGAGTCATAGGATATGCAGGCATATATCCGCCTACAGCATTAGGAAAGAAAATAGGAGCTGTTTCTTTTGTATGACCGTTAATTTTCTTTTTCTGATAATATTCCTCAGGAATATATATATTCATTTTTTGATAAGCTGTGTCAACAGGATTAGCTACGTAAATTATATTTTCATAGGCTCTTACCTTATATTCCTTTCCATCAAAAACGAAAGTCTGAATTTTGTAGTTTTTTTCATTAAACTCCAGTGGATATGCATTCTGCTGCGCATTTAAATGCATCATGGAAGTTATAATAAGTATAAATAATATTTTTATCGTTCTCATGTCATTTAACTATTAGGATGATTTTTAATGATAACATTGATAACCGGATTTTGTTGAAATTCGGATGATTGAAATATCTTTTAACTTAAAGATTAACAGTAATATGAGTAGTATTAATCATTTATCATGACATTTCCGTACATATCAAAGAGAAAATAAAAATCGCGTAAAAGAGTTTTTAATTCCTTCACGCGATAAAATATATTGACTGACAATTCTATTCAGGTGGTAAAAGTTTATTTGTCCTGAAATAATCGATCAGATTATCTATCACTTCAACGATATTATCCTGAAGTTCAGGCGAAAGATCCATTATTCCTGCATTAAATCTATCCTCCATTCTTTTGAATATATCTCCCGGGAAAAGAGCCCATTCTGTTTCTCTGTCGAGATCAGGATAAAAGTCGATTTCCACAATATTCTTATGCATTATTACCTTTCCGAAGAAAGTTTCTTTGCCATCGTAGTTTGCCCATACCTCATAATGATGCTCTTCATTTATTTTTTCAGTTAACGGAGGGACATTTTTGTGAAAGTCATTTTTAATAACTTTGAATATTTCTTTTAGCTTTTCCATAAAATAGAGTATTAAGCGGTTGCCCGTTCTGTAATAATTCTTGTTTAAGACTGTCTGATCATTCCCGGAACTTACAAATAGAATAGAAGTAACGTTCCTAGATGCGACATACTGTGTTCTTTGATTTTAACACTCTTTTTTTTAAAAGGTTCATATCTTTAATGATGCTTCTTTCTCAGGAACCACCGCAACTGCATCTTTTCTTTTTCTGCAATAAGGCCAGTTCATTTATTATATCATCATTATTCGGCTCTTTTTCGAGTAACCGGTAAAGAATATATTCTGCATCCTCATACTGATCCATTTCGATAAGCACCAGTGCTTTTTTTCTGAGAAGGAAATAAAAGAAATCAAGAGTTTCCCTTGTATGTTCTCCTTCCGGAATTTTCTTTATATCTTGTAGATAATCGTCGATATATATTATACTCAGAATATTCTTTGTGGATATAAGGCAGTTAAGAAATTCTCTCTTATACTTGGTTGTCTCATTATTGGATCTTGAGGCCATCTCAAGATATAAATAGGCTTTATCGTAAAGTGAAAGTTTATCAAATGAAAAACCGATATAATAAGAGCATTCTGTAAAGAGATTCATTTCCTTTGATGTCAGACCATTCTTATACCATTTTCTCTTAAGTTCTTCATAAACATTGTTGAAATAGCTTATAGCACCTATATAATTACCGCTTCCAAAAGATTTTTTACCCCAGTAATATTCGGTGGAAATATCATTATTAATAAGAGTAAGCAATTTCCATTCATTTTTGGAAAGTGATGTATTTGGATATTCATTATGCTTTTCAACCATTTCCTTTATGTAAAGATATTCTGCCTTGGCCTGAGAAAATGAGTGATTGTCGTGTGCTATATTTAATCTGTATTTTTGTTTTTTAGTTGTTTTTATATTCGATCCGGGAGAATAAAACAGATTAACATTGAGATATGTTGTACCATGTTCTTCACTAAGTTCAGGACAGATATGAATAGTTATAAACGAATAATTGTTTTTTAACTTAATCTCCGGATCATGAAGTTTGATATTATAAATAAGCTGATTCTTAGAATTGTCATATAATGGTATATTCCAGTAATTCCCTGTTACTATAGACGTATTATTACTGTTGTCAATCTTAATTACCGTTGAAATCTGCTGGTCCTTAATATCGTATAATGTAGAAAGGAGTTCTCCTATCGTGATGACATTATTTTTTTTTGTCCTGTAGGACATTGTATTTTCCTTTTCAAAAAATTCATATTCCAGATCTATCCAGCTCTTGGAATAATTAATTTCCGAGACATCCTGCTTTAGAACTTTTTGTTGGAAAAACCTCTTAATGTTAAAAGTTAATTTTGAAATATGCATTGTAGTCAGATTGTTTCTTTTGGCTATAACACATATTTGTTTCTAAATGTTTATCCTTAAAATTCAAAGAAAAGCTGTTAAATTCCCAAATTGTATTAAATAAAAAAGAGAATTATTCATAAGGATAATACGAATAATTCTCTTTAGAATAAATCTTGATATTTATGGTTTATGACATTTAATGATTAATCGTAAATCATTACCCAGAGTAGTTGCAAAAAGATATATGTCACCACCCTCCTTAACCGACGATTTTTTACGAAATTCCTCTACTGATAAAGGAAAGTTTCTTGTTGTGATATTAGCTTTCGGAATCTCTTTCTTTAATCGTTTAAATAAAGACGAAGAAAACTCAGTTGTAGTTTCAACTTCAAAGACTCTTCCCGGAAAGTTCTCAATCAATGTATCAGAAGTATAAAGATGTGTATTTATACCCAATTTTTTTAAGTGAAAAAATTCCGCAACCGATTTGAATGCTCCCGCTTTCATTATTGATGAATTCGGTTCATACAGATATCTCATTATTTTATCTGAATAAGAAATTCTTAGACTCTGTTCTTCATTCAGAATATATGAAAATGACTGCATATTTCCGTTTGTATCGAAGTTTATACATTTCACTTTAACATCATCTGCTTTACGTTCTTTTTCCAGAATAAACAGCAGCTCCTTACATTCATTTTTGACAGAAACACAATGTATCTCTGTTATTTCCGGTAAAAGCGACAATGTGAAACTTATATCAGCCATCGGAGATATCTTCAGAATAACCGATGAAGCCTTTGCAAATAACTTATCTTTCATAGAAAGAACATCAGGTTCACATTCATCAATGGCAAATATTCTTTTATTCGTATCGCTTCGTCGTGCCGGATCAATATAAAAACAATCAATCTCCGGTATTTCAGATATAAAATCTCTTGAATCTGCGTTAACTACTTCTATATTATCAGCTCCGAGGATTTTAAAATTATGTTTAGCTGCCTTACAATAATCTTCAAATCTTTCCACATAAAAAAGCTTCCCGGCTTTTAATGAGAAATAATAAGAATCAACTCCCATTCCTCCCGTAAGATCGCATAAGATGCCACCCTTAAAAAGAGACGCTTTATAAGAAGCTGTCAACTCAGAAGAACATTGTTCTGTTGAGATTCTGGAAGGAACGATAACATTTTCTTTGGAAGACCATTCCGGTAATTTATTTTTCAGAATCTTACGGCATCTTATCTGATCAACGACAAACGGAATGTCGATTTCCGGATATTTACGTGCATTAAGCAGTAATTTATCGGTATCGGCATTTAGATTTGCTGTTATGAATTCAAGGGTTTTATGATCGGTATGTATCATTTTCCGGATAAAAAGTGACTAATTAGAATATTTACGTGGATATCTGAACAGTATAGCCAGAAGAGCAGCAAGGCCCATCAGAAACGGATAATAAAGATATCTTATAATTGAAATCGGTGATATGGATGCCAATCCTGCAGCAATAAGAAGCTGAGCCCCGTACGGAATTATACCCTGTACAAAACAAGAAAAGGTATCAAGAAGACTTGCAGATTTACGTGGATCGACATTAAATTTATCTGCTATCTGATGAGCTATGCTTCCTACCGTGATAACAGCTATAGTATTGTTGGCTGTACAAAGATTTGCAAATGAAACGAGTGCTGCAATTGTAAATTCTGCTCCTTTGGAGCTGTTGACATGTTGGGTCAGTTTCTCTATTATGAACTTGATTCCGCCTCCGATACGGATCATCTCAAGCATTCCTCCGGCAAGCAGAGTAATAATGATAAGTTCTCCCATGCCGGTAATGCCATTACCCATAGCACCCATCCAGTCGAAAAAGGTAAATCCGGTTCCGAATAAACCAATTATTCCCGAAGCAATAATTCCCAGAGTAAGAACGATCATAACATTCATTCCACTTATAGCGGTAATAATAACAAGCAGGTAGGGAAGCACTTTTATCCATTCAACAGGTATTGTTTCATGCTGCATGTCTATATTCATCCCCATTACAATATATATTATAAGCACGATGACAGCTACCGGCACGACTATCATTGAGTTTACCTTAAACTTATCACTCATCTTACAACCCTGAGTTCTTGTTGCAGCAATAGTAGTATCCGAAATAAAAGAAAGATTATCACCGAAAAAGGCGCCACCTACTACAACAGCCATCATAAAGGGTACTTCAAGCCCCAGTTTTTCAGCAATACCTATTGCAACCGGTGCAAGTGCGACAATAGTTCCAACCGATGTCCCGACAGACAGTGATATAAAACATGCCGCGGCAAATATTCCTGCAATAAGAAGTTTGTCCGGAAGCAGATTGAGCGTAAGATTTACAGTCGCGTCTACTGCTCCGGTCGCTTTTGCGGTTGTGGCAAAAGCCCCGGCTAGGATAAATATCCATACCATTAAAAGAATATTATGATTGGCTGCTCCTTTTGAGAATATCTCGACTCTTTCGGATATGCTGCCTTTTACAAAACAAAGCGAAACGACCGAAGATACAAGAAAAGCAACAGTGATGGGCATCTTATAGAAATCGCCGATTATGAGCGATGTTGCAAGATATACAAGCAGAAATACCAACAGGGGCGTAAGAGCAAATGGGTTTGACTTTATATTATCATTCATTTTATAAGGATGATTATTAAAATAATAATTTGATTTTTCGGGCATCAAAAATACTCATTATTATTGAGCTTATTTATTAATAATATTACAGATAAAGTCAAAAACCCATAATTAAATAGAATGATTATTGATTAGACAGGTTTGAAAAGTTTAACGACAATTATACTATGAATTTTCGACCTGTTTCTTTTTCTGATTCTTCTGATTCTGCAAATATTCGACAAACGAACCACTTATTATCGCTGTAGGAAGAGAAAGTGTCATTACGCCAATTGTTGCCATAACGCTCGCCAGCACTTTCCCCAGTGTTGTGACAGGATAGATATCTCCGTATCCGACGCTGGTGAAGGTGATTATAGCCCACCAGAATCCCTCTCCGATATTCCTGAATGCATCCGGTTGAGCCTCTCTTTCGATATAATACATAAGAATTGCACAAAAAGAAATGATGATGGTAGACATAGAAAAAGCAACGAAAAGTTCATACTTTACAGAAGAGACCACTTCCTTTATGACTTTATATGAAGTCGTATATCTGAAGGCCTTGAAAATAATAAAGATCTTACCTAATTCTATTATCTCCTTGTAATCCCTTATCGTCGGGTGATAAATGATTGTAAACGGAAGAATTGAGAAAAAATCTATTATACCCATAAACGATATAATATATATAAGCCGTGCTTTCAGAGGATTAATACCAGGATAATCGGCAGGAGCGCTGAAAAGTCTTAATGCATATTCAATAGTAAATATGAAAGCACAAAAAAATGATATAGTCTGAAATGACGTATTATATTCTTTATCAGTATCGAAAGACTGAAGAATAATGGATGATGTACCAAGAAATATTATCAATCCAATGAAATAACGACACCACTTGGCACTTAATATTTGCGAAATATTTTGCTCTTTTTTTCTGAATTGATTTTCTATTTTTTCTTTAAAAGGCATAAAATTTGAATGAAAAAGTTCTAATTAAGTTTTATTGGATGAAATTATAATTTAATAATCATATATATAACAAATTAAACTTAATAATAGTTTGTATAGGTGATCTTAAGCTTTATTTAAAGATGCTATCTGCTTATACAAATGCTTCACTTCGTAATTATTAATAGACATTAACCGGGATAATGGGTTAAACCCTTATTTAATTTTGAGAATCCTTATTAGTTGTTTATGGAAATTAGGAATTATATATAAACCATATCATTTTACTGTTGTTTAATATGAAAAATGACAATAATCTATTATAGGATATATAATGATTTGGAATTACCAGAACAATTAAATAGAAAGAATGATGAGAACAATTAATTACTGTTTAAAAGTAATATCAGTTTCCGAAAATTTTTCTAAAAGTATTTTTAAATTAATTTTTGTCTGTTTTGCACTGGCAAGTTGTAATTTAATATATGGACAGGAGGAAAAACTTGATTTCGAAATGCCGGAATCCTATCAGACTGAGTATCGGGAATTACCATCGGATTATTCATTTCTGAATGATACTATCGGCTTTGTCAATAGTGTCATAATAGAGCAGGACGCTGAGATAGAGCAAATGTGGTGGCAGTCGCTGAACGATGTCTTGCTTGACTCTCTTATTGATGTTGCAATAAAAAGTAATTATAATCTGCTTATTGCACAACAGAGAATCGTTCAATCGCGTGAAGCTATGCGCTCTGCTGCAGCCGGATTTTTCCCTGCGTTCGATTTAAGCGGTGGGTGGCAAAAGGCCGGGAGCAGTCTTAATACTTCAAATTCCGCTTATTCATCTCTGATTCCACGCTATACTTCATATTTTAATGCAGCAGTGAGTGCGAGTTGGGAAATCGATGTTTTCGGTTCTATCCGAAAGAAGTATATGGAGGAGAAGAATCTGTATAAAGCCAGTAAAATGGATTACAATTCAACTATGATATCTATGGCGGCTTCCGTCGCGACTGCATATATAAATATTCTTACTTCTCAGAGACTCCTTAATGTTCTGCGTTCCAATATTTCGTCCCAGAAGGAGATCGTCGACATAACACAAGCAAGATTTGATGCAGGATTGTCTTCTCAGCTTGATGTGGCACAGGCAAAATCTACTTACTATAATACAAGAGCTAGTATTACAACTTATGAAACTTCTTTTGCTACATATATAAATTCTATGGCTGTTTTGCTTGGGTGTGTTCCTTCTTCGATAATGCCTTTGTTTGAGAAACTTCTTCCAATGCCGCAGGCCGAAAGTATTGTACCTGTATCTATTCCGACCGCCCTTCTCAGACAGAGACCAGATATTCTTGTTGCTGAATATCAATTAAAAGCACAGGCCGACGCCTTAGGTGTAGCTCAAAAGGAATGGCTTCCTACAGTGATGTTTACAGGCTCTTTTGGGTTTTCTGCACATGATTTTGATAAATGGTTCAGAGAAAAATCAATGGTATGGCAGGTAGCTCCGGTAATAAAGTGGACTGTTTTTAATGGAGGAGCACGTAGTGCTGCTGTAAGATCTGCAGAATCGCAACTTCAGCAATATGTTGATAATTATAATCTTGTCGTTCTTACAGCTTTGCAGGAAGTAGATAATTCTATAATAGCATACAAAAATTCGGTAAGGCAGAATCTTGAATATAAGACCGCTGCCGTTGAAGCTTTAAGTGCTCTTAATCTGTCAATTGAACTTTATAAAATGGGGTTAAGTGCATTTATTAACGTTCAGACATCTCTTCAGACTCTTTTAAGCTATGAATTGTCGCTTGCTCAGTCGGAGGGAAGTGCTTTGATTGATCTGATAAAATTATATCAGGCTTTGGGAGGCGGATGGCAAATACAGTAAAATACAGATATTATGAGAATTAACTATATCTATATATTGATTATTCTTCCTTTATTTCTTTTTTCATGTAAAAAAGATAAGAAAGAAAGTGGATCATCGGCTTTAATGCCGGTTCAGGTAGCATATCCTGAAGTTGAAAATATAACTCTTACAACTAATTATCCCGGTTATCTTGAGGCTCAACAGGTCGTAAATCTTGTAGCACGTGTATCTGGTGTAATTGAAAAGATAAATTTTAAGCCTGGACAACAGGTGAAAAAAGGGGAGACTCTTTTTGTTATAGAACCTATTACTTATAAAGATGACGTTATAAAAGCCCAGGCTACACTTAATCAGGGTTATGCTAATGTCGAATATCTTCAGGCTAATTATAACAGAACAGCGGAAGCTCTTAAGATGAATGCGGTGTCAGAGATTTCGCTTATTCAGGCCAGGTCAAACTATGAACAGGCCGTAGCTGATATCAAAAATTATAAAGCCGCTCTACAGAGCGCGGAAACGAATTACGGATACTGCTATGTAAGAGCACCATACAGCGGGAAAATTACGAACTTCAATTATGATATCGGAAATTTTGTAAGTGGTACTTCAGCTCCTACACTTGCTACAATTTATAAAGATGATTCACTGTACGTATATTTCAATATTTCCGAAACAGAGTTTCTTACTTATCATACAACAATGAAGCTTAAAGATCTGGGATATCTTACTATTATGCCTGAGGGTTTGAGTACGATAGAACAATTTAAGGCAAAACTTGATTATTATTCTCCGAATGTTCAGACTTCAACCGGAACTATTCTTCTTCGTGCTGTTGTGTGTAATAAAAATCAGATGCTTAAAGACGGAATGTATGTGAGAATTATTTTCCCTTATAGTTATCAGGAAAATGCAATAATAGTTCCGGATGCTTCAATAGGAAATGATCAGCTCGGCACATTTATGTATATAGTAAATGATTCTGCGAAAGTTGAATACCGGCATGTCGATGCTGGTCAGCTGTTAAACGGCACACATAGAGTTATAAATTCAGGAATTACAAAAAATGACAGATATGTGACAAGTGCACTTCTTAAAGTTAAAGCCGGAATGACAGTAAAACCTGAGCTGAAAGAAAATAAGCAGTAGTTATCACGAGTATATCTGTTTAAGATAATTAACTAATACGGATTTCATGAAAAATAATTCATTTACTTCCTTCTTTATTGAAAGGCCGATTTTTTCAACCGTTCTATCGTTGATAGCCGTTATTGCCGGTGTTTTCTGTCTCGTTAGTCTTCCTATAGCACAATATCCTGATATAACACCGCCCACAGTAATGGTATCCACAACCTATCCCGGTGCTGAACCTACACTTATTGCTACAACAGTAGGTGCTCCAATAGAACAGGCTGTAAACGGTGTCGAAAATATGATATATATGAGTTCTACTTCCGGTACAGGAGATTATTCTCTTACTATTACATTTGAAGTTGGAACAGATATTGATATGGCTGCTATAAATGTTCAGAATAAACTTAATACTGTTCTGAATACCTTGCCCAGCTCTGTAATACAACAAGGTGTAACGGTTACAAAAGCAGCTTCGAATATGCTTTTGATATTCAGTTTGCTTAGTACGGATTCTATATATGACAACCTATATCTGGCCAACTATGCACAATTAAATCTGGTAAATGAACTTGCGCGTGTTCATGGAGTTGGCCAGGTTAACAGTTTCGGTGCAGGAAATTATAGTATCAGGGTTTGGATGGACCCCAATGTGCTAAGAATAAGAGGAGTTTCTGCAGAAGATGTATATAATGCTATTGCTGATCAGAATATAAGTTCTACTCCGGGTTCCCTGGGAGCCCCACCAGTCTCTGATAAGATTATGTTTCAGTATATTCTTTCTGCATCAGGTCTTTTGACTGATGTAGCCGGATTTGAAGATATTATAGTAAGATCAAGTGAAACTGGAGAGTTTCTTCGTTTGGGAGATATCGCAAAAATCGAACTGGGTAGCGAGAGTTATTCGCAACAATCTACCTTTAAAGGCGAAAATACCGCACTTATCGCAATAAGCCAGCTTCCGGGAGCAAATGCGTTAACTGTAGCCAAAGCTTCTATTGCAAAGATGGAAGAGCTTGCTAAATATCTTCCGGAATCGGTTTATTATGATTTAACACTTAATACAACCAATTTTATAACAGATTCGATAAAGGAAGTAATAAAAACTTTCTTTATCACCTTGGCTCTTGTAATACTTGTAATCGTATTTTTCCTTCAGAACTGGAGAGCCGTTATAATACCTTCAATCACGATTCCGGTTTCTCTTATCGCTACTTTTGCTGTAATGATGCTGCTGGGATTTACTATAAATCTATTGACCCTTTTCGGATTGATATTATCTATTGCGATTGTGGTCGACGATGCCATTGTGGTGGTTGAGAACTCATATCGATTGATGGAGGAGGAAAAGAAAGATGTTAAGACAGCAGTAGAAGAGGCTATCGGCGAATTGATAGGTCCTATCATAGCTATCGATCTTTCGATGCTTGCAGTTTTTGTTCCGACTTCCTTTGTAAGCGGAATTACCGGTGAACTTATTAAACAGTTCGCTCTTACTATTGCAGCATCAACAATTATATCAGGTTTTGTTTCAATAACACTTACACCTGCTTTATGTGCTTTATTCTTAAAAGTAGAGCCACCTTCAAATTTCTTTATGTTTCGTTGGTTCAGGGGTTTAATGGAGAAGGTACGTCAGTTTTATGCCAAAACTATGAGCTTCCTGCTTGATCATGTATGGTTGGCCTTTGCAATAGTATTTCTAGTTTGCGGGTTAGGTATTTACCGTTTTACTAAATTACCCACTACTTTTATTCCAACTGAAGATCAGGGATATTGTATGATTGTAGTTCAGCTCCCTAATGCGTCTTCTCTTGACAGAACCAATGAAGTGTTGCTGGAGGTTTGTGATAAATATCTTAAAGATAATCCAGCTGTTGCACAGTATCTTACAATTGCAGGCTACAGTATGATGGGAGGAAACAGCAGCAACCAGGGTTCTATATGGGTTATACTGAAAAATTGGGACGAAAGAACCAAAAAAGGAGAATCCGCAATGGATATTGTAGCTGCTATAAACAGTGAAGCCTATTTCGGAGTACCCGAGGCTACTGTTTATGCAATAAATCCTCCGGGCATTCCCGGACTGGGAACAACAAGTGGTCTGACACTTGAGCTTCAAGATATAAATAGTTATGGAAATCAGGCATTGTATAATGCTTATCTTGAACTTGCAGAAGAAGTAAAAGAAGCTCCGGCTCTTCTTGATTTTAATTCATTTTATAATCCGGATGTCCCACAATATCATATAAAAGTTGACAGAGATAAAATCAGAATGTTAGGGCTGACATTCAATCAGGTAACAAATACGCTTGCAAATTATCTTGGTACAGCTTATGTAAATGATTTTGTTGATTTTGGACGAGTTTATGAAGTGATAATAGGCGGACAGAGTAATGCGAGATCTACTATTGATGATGTAAAACGTATAGGTATCCAGAATTCAAACGGAAATA
>CAMTON010000048.1 GCA_947074105.1 uncultured Bacteroidales bacterium | reverse complement strand
GGGACCCTCTGGTCCCAAACCAGATGCGCTAACCGGACTGCGCTACACCCCGAAAAAAAGCAATCGTTAAACCATTTTTGAGTATTTGTTTTTCCCGATTGCGATGCAAAGGTAAATCTATTTTTCATATTTACAATCATTCCCTGCTATTTTTTTCATTTTTTTCGTGATAAATCACGGCCTCAAAGTTACCAGAGCCCGATTTGCCTATAAATCAGAGAAATACAAAAACACTACAAAATCAAAAAAAATCATTATTTGAGATATTTTTTTTATTTCTCTAATGTATGTTTCGGTTTTTCTTATTTAAATAGTTTTAATAGTTATTTTTTGAGATGTCAGAATATATGATTTCAATTATACATTTAAGAAAAGCTGAAAATATTTACTTATGAAGCACCTGCGGTTTTCTAAAAACATTATAGACTTTCCTCTGAAAAGATATAAATATTGTCATTAAAATATATTAAAGAAAAAACCGGAGATATTCACAGTTGAAATATCTCCGGTTTTCTAATAATATTATATGTTTTATTTTGACATATCTATAATCCACTATACATCATCTACTGAAAGGTATTCATCAGGAATAGCATTTGGATCGTTTTTAGCGACTTTAGGAAGGAATTTGTTTAGTAACAGATAACCTATAGCACCAGCGCAAACAGAACCTGCCAGGATACCAAGTTTTGCTTCATTCAGCAATAAAGCTCCCTCCTGTCCATGCGCACCGAAAGAAAGGTTTGCAATAAACATTGACACTGTAAAACCGATACCCCCAAGAACAGATACACCGAACATCATCTTCCAGTTTACTCCTACAGGCATATTTACGATTCCCAGTTTAATTGCTGCCCAGGAGAAAGAGAATATACCTATCACTTTTCCTAATAACAGTCCAAGGAATACAGATAATGCGACACCACTGAAAAGAGTTCCTATGCTGAATCCGCTTATATTAACGCCTGCATTAGCAAAAGCAAACAATGGAATTATTATCAGATTCACAATAGAAGCAAGTGAATCTTCAAGATCCTGAAGAGGACTGATCACTTTATCTGAAGATGATTCCACACTTTTCAGCAAAGATATCTGCTGGTTGGTAAGAATATGAATTTCACCTTTATTTTCAGAAGTAACAGGGAACTGTTTTATAGCTTCCCTGATCTTTTCGATATATTTCGAAGATGTTGTTGCCGGACGTGCAGGAACACAGAATGCAGTGATTACACCGGCTACAGTAGCATGAATACCTGAATTAAGGAACAGATACCAAACCAACATACCGATACCACAGTAGAAAAGTTTGCTTCTTACATTCATATAAGCCCCGAATATCAATGCTATAATTGCGATTCCTGCATAAATAAGATAGCTCGTATAAATCTCTGAACTATAGAATAATGCAATAACAAGGATACCTCCAAGGTCATCGGCAACCGCCAGTGCCGCAAGAAATATCTTTAATCCGGTCGGAACTCTTTTACCAAGCATCGATAATATACCCAGTGAAAAGGCAATATCGGTAGCCATCGGAATCGCTGTTCCTTTTGATGCCAAACCAGAAGGGGTTAAAAGAAAATATATCAATACAGGAATTATCATCCCTCCGCAGGCACCAATAACGGGCAAAAGCGATTTTTTCAAAGAAGATAGCTCACCTACCAATATTTCACGTTTTATCTCGAGACCGACGGAAAAGAAAAAGATTGCCATAAGAAAATCGTTTATCACATCCATCAAAGTCATTGCCTCCCCATGATGACTGAAAAACTGAAAATCACCAAGCTGTATCACCACAGGCTTCTGCCAAAATTCCGTATATGTCTCACTAAAATTCGAATTTGCCAGAACCATGGCAACAAGGGTTACGAAAACAAGAATAAAACTTGAATTTACATACTTCCGTATCATCCTACGGAAGCTAAACTGCATTTCGCTCATAATAAAAATGTCTTAAAAATTTAATTTCCTTAAAAGCGACTTAGGTGGCATTTCTTGCAATGTCGCGGAAGCCGTCAAAATCTGAATACCTTTACGTTTCAAACAACCAAAACCATTTTTTATAATTATGGTTTATATTTTATTAATAATTGTGCAAATATAAACAAAACACTCTTCGAAAGAATAGAAAACTATAAAATAAGAAATAAAGACCAATCATTTATAAAAAAACGTCAGCATCACAAGACTCTAACACCTTGTAATACTGACGTTTTTACAGCTCTATAATTTATTTTTATGCGTTATAATAAAGAGTAATAACATGCATATATATTCCTATAACTCCACTTCCGCAACATAAACCATTTGCGATTCAAGATCAGTTGTACGTTCACCGTCACCCTGACTGCTTTTCTGAACGAAAATATTAAGTTTAGATTTTGAATTCCACAAATCCGAATCCAGACTCGGTTCCCATGCATCAACCGAAAAATCCGTAATATCTTTAACATTCCATACTCCTTTTTTTATATCCGAAGTATAGTACATCGATACCTTACTGTCGCGTTCCGCATCACGGAATATATAATATGCCTGAAGTTTCTTCCCTTTAGGTTTCACAACCAGACGGGGGCGTGCGATAGGGATCATCTTAGTACCGCCTCCGCTCAGAGAAAAAGGCTGAGTACGCTGAGAAACCTGATCCTGATGCCACTCTTTCCCGTCAAACCAAACAAGACGGTATTGAGGTATAGTACAGCTTTGATCTCTCCAGTATGTTGCTATATAAGGATTACCGTTTTTATCGGCAGTCATACTTGTCTGATTTATCAGTTCACTGTTTTGTGGTATATGCCATACATATTCTGCATTAGTCGCAGTTATAGGCAACTGATAAACATCTCCGTTTGATTTTTTCCATGTTTTGCCACCGTCTTCCGACTTTGCATAACATAAGTCATGATTTGTCGCAACATCCGGAGTTTCTCTCCAGACCCATGAAATATGAATAGTGCCTTTACCGTCAACATACAGCTGCCAGTAAGCATTTCTCTGGCCCTCTCCATCAACCAGCTTGTCCTGAACTCGCTCCCATTTAGAAGTAGAGATATCGAACCTGTTCATTACAAGATTTCCTCTTCCCGAACCGCCTGACCGATATGCGAATAATAAAGAGCCGTCAGCAAGTCTGTAAAACTCAGGATATGTCACATGTCCCTCATCATCTCCAGTCATAGGCATCATCTCTGAAAGATCAAGAGAGCCCGGCTCTACAGATTT
This sequence comes from uncultured Bacteroidales bacterium, assembly GCA_947074105.1. Classification (GTDB taxonomy): domain Bacteria; phylum Bacteroidota; class Bacteroidia; order Bacteroidales; family JAUNSR01; genus JAUNSR01. The sequence goes on along the minus strand of CAMTON010000048.1, from coordinate 21,788 downwards.
ACAATAACGAAGCGGATGTCCGTGATGATCGAAAGAAAGATGGATATATCCTTTTCCGTCAGCCATTATACTGATGACGTTATGTGCATCTTTACAGTTGCCTTTGTACTGAGATCTTTTTATTTCCCATTTGTCATCGCCTATTTTTCTTTTGCCGACTACAAGATAGCTATCTTCATCATAATATGCTATATACTGACTATTCTTAAATGTTGTAAGTGAACTGTTTCTGAATATGGTGGTATTTACAGATGTCTTACTGTATCCTTTACCGACTTCTATAAGTTTAACACTTTTAGCAGATGAATACGCAGGACTTAATAAGGAAAAGCTTAAACAAGCTCCCAAAAGCAGTCTTTTCATTGTGATATTGATTAATCGTGTTAATAAAATGATATATTTTACTACAAATGTATAATAAAAATATCGCTTATACTTTCATTTTAATAAGAGTTGTATATTTTTGCCATGTATTTTAGTTAACGAACATATCTTATTGATTAAAAAAACAATATTTTAAAGCCTGAAAAATAACAATTCGTCACTTTTTCCAAGAAGTTTATACAAATCAATAAACTTGTTTCAATAATTAATACTCCATTAAAAATTAAAATTTATTAATCTTTTAGACCTCAATATTAAATGGAAAAACAGCTTCTATTAGGGGATGAAGCAATAGCACGCGCAGCTATTGACGCCGGAATTTCCGGTGTTTATGCTTATCCGGGGACTCCTTCCACCGAAATTACCGAGTATATTCAGCATTTCTCAAAAGCAGAGAATTTAAATATTGCCAGCAGATGGGCAACAAACGAAAAGACAGCGATGGAGGAAGCTCTTGGTATGTCATATATCGGCAAAAGAGCTCTTTGTTGTATGAAACACGTCGGAATGAACGTTGCCGCTGATGCTTTCGTTAATTCAGCAATGACAGGTGCCCGCGGAGGTCTTGTTGTACTTGTAGCAGACGATCCGTCGATGCACTCTTCCCAGAATGAGCAGGACTCTCGTTTCTACGGACAGTTTGCCATGATTCCGATGTTTGAACCAAGTAATCAGCAGGAAGCATACGACATTACTAGATATGCTTTCGATATGTCTGAAAAGTTCGGTATTCCGGTTCTTCTTCGTATCACTACAAGACTTGCGCACTCTCGTGCCGGAGTAGAAAGAAAAGAGATGAAAGCTCAGAATGAACTTTCTCTTCCTGAAAACTCTTCAAACTTTATCCTGCTTCCTGCTCTAGCAAGAAAACGTTATAAAGAACTTCTTGCTGCACAGGCAGAATATGAGAAATCAGCAGAATCATCTGAATATAACGTATATTTCGAAGGCAGTGATAAAAGCAAAGGTATCGTTGCTTCTGGTATCGCATATAACTACCTGATGGAAAATTTCCCTGAAGGTGCGGACTTTCCTATACTTAAAATCTCACAATATCCTCTGCCGGTAGACCTTTTCCGCAGAATGGCAAAAGAATGTGACGAGTTACTTATTCTTGAAGAAGGAGCTCCGTTTATAGAGCAGCAGCTTCGCGGTCTTCTTGATTCATGTCTGAATATTAAAGGTCGTATGGACTCCACCTTACCACGTGACGGAGAACTTAATCCGGATATCGTGGCAAAAGCTTTAGGACACGAAAACACTCACGGTGCAGCAATACCGGAACTTGTAACTCCGCGTCCTCCTGCAATGTGCCAGGGTTGCGGACATATAGATATGTATAATGCGCTTACAGAAGTTGCGCGACGATATGAAAACCACCGTGTATTCGGAGATATCGGCTGTTATACACTTGGCGCACTTCCTCCTTACCGTGCCATTCATTCTTGTGTTGATATGGGAGCTTCAATAACTATGGCAAAAGGAGCAGCAGACGGAGGTCTGTGGCCTGCTATTGCAGTTATCGGCGACTCTACATTTACACACAGCGGTATGACAGGACTTCTTGACTGCGTGAATTCAAAATCTAATGTTACAATTGTAATTTCCGACAACGAAACGACAGGTATGACAGGAGGTCAGGATTCAGCAGGTACAGGTAAAATCGAAGCTATAGTACAAGGACTTGGTGTCGATCCGTCACATATCAGAGTCTTCGAACCTCTGAAAAAGAATATGGAAATGATGAAACAGATCATCGACGAAGAGATTAATTATCACGGGGTATCGGTTATCATACCTCGCAGAGAATGTATTCAAACCCTTAAACGCAAAAAGAAATGAAAACAGATATAATTTTAGCAGGTGTCGGCGGACAGGGAATTCTTTCCATTGCCGCGGTTTTAGGTGAAGCAGCTTTGGCAGACTCTTTATATCTGAAACAGGCAGAAGTGCACGGAATGAGTCAGCGTGGCGGAGATGTACAGTCGAATCTTCGACTTTCATCCTCTCCTATTTATTCAGATCTTATCCCGAAAGGAAAAGCCGACCTTATAGTATCTCTTGAGCCGATGGAAGCTCTTCGTTATCTTCCGTGGCTTTCAGAAACAGGTACGATAGTAACTAATTCTCAACCTTTTGTAAATATCAACAATTATCCGGAAATGGAGAGAATTGAAAAAGAGTTTGAGAAAATCAACAATAAGGTTGTTATCGATGCCGAAGCAATTGCTAAAGCAGAAACCGGAACTATCAGAACTGCCAATATGGTAATGCTTGGTGCTGCCGCTCCGTTTATCGATATCGAATTCTCTAAAATCGAGAATGCAGTAAGATCAATATTTGCACGTAAAGGTGAAGATATTGTCAACATGAATATCAAAGCCCTTAATGCCGGTTATGAAAAGGCAAAGAAATAGTTAATCAGAAACAAATTCTGAATCTTTATAACCTATAATGAAAAATGCATTCCGAATGTTTTATAAAAAACTTTTCGGAATGCATTTTTTTATTTCTGTCAACATCAGTCATTTGAGACTATTAATTCAGAGACTCAAATAAAACTCAGTTTTATGTTATTTAGAAAAACCGATTTTGAAAACGGTCGCGATATCAGCTTCTATATTATCAGGTAAGTTTATGTTAAGCCCCTCTTCAGTGGCTTTATATTTCAGTTTACCGGCACCGATCATTTCTACCGATTTTACTTTTCCGTTATAATTACCCGATTTCAAAGAAAGCGATTTGATGTTTAGAGTTTTTCCTTCCGGAGCACCAAGAACAGAAGCGTACACAAAACCGTCTTTCGTTACAAAGCGTATATCCTTTTCAGAGTGTGAAATTCCTTCATTGAATCCCTGATTATTGATAGGATTATGAGCTTCCGCCGTAGGACCTTCTCCAAATACTTTCCACGGACGTGTTCCGTATATGCTTTCTTTGTTGATATCCATCCAGTCGGCTATCTCATTCAATATCTTAAGCTCCTTATCATCAAGAGAACCGTCTCCTTTCAGAGGGACACTCAGCAACAGATTCCCGTTCTTGCTTATTATGTCTATAAGCATATGAATTACTGTCTTTGCTGATTTATAATGATTATTATCGTAAATGCCTTTACTGTAATGCCAGTCACCAATACATGTACATGTCTGCCAGTATTTTTCCTGTATCTTATCCGGAGCACCACGTTCTACGTCCCATAAAAGACATTCTTTTTGTTCCTCATTAAGTTTTTTCCCCATCAGGACCGCACGCATTTCATTAGAATTGTCTTTCAGACTCTTATTATAAAAGCTGGAAGCAATAAGGCCGCCGAAATCACTTATCGGATAAAATGGCAATACGCTGTCATCAAAATAAAGCATGTCCGGATTATATCGGTTAACGGCATCCATCGTACGGTTGTAGACATTTGTCATAAATTCTTCACTCGGAACATTCGCTCCCGCTCCCCATTCCCACTGAGAATGTATAGAGCCTGAATTCATACTACCTTCACTGCGAGGATGATTCTGAGCATATAAATCCTGTGGATCATATCCTTCCCACCATTTACCTTTTCCGTCTTCCTTTGTCAGTTTGCCGTCAAAATCCTGCGACGGCTCCAGCCACGACCACGCATGAGTAGCATGAATGCTGATACCTAACGGCAGAGAATATTTCTTACAAGCGTCGGCCCATCCCTGAAGTATATCTTTCTTAGGCCCCATATTCACCGAATTCCACGGCTGATATTTACTGTCCCATAAATCCATATTGTCATGATGATTACCCAGTGCCATAAAATATTGAGCACCTACTCTTTTATATAGTGCCACGAGAGCATCCGGATCCCATTTTTCGGCTTTCCAGTCGTTAATTACATCTTTAAAACCAAATTCTCCCGGGTCTCCATATTTCTCTTTATGATATCTGTACATCCAGTGATCCGTATAATACATAAAACGAGCATACCAGTCGCCTGCTTCGGGCTGACACTGTGGTCCCCAATGAGCCCATATACCGAATTTGGCATCTTTAAACCATTCCGGAACCTCATATTCTGACAAAGACTCCCAATCCGGGTTGTATTTACCTCCTATTACAGCTTCTTTCGTACTACTTATTTCCGCAGAAATATCGCTGGCGGAGCATGCTCCGAACACTGACAATAAATAAAATATATAAGAATATTGTTTCATAATAATGTGTAATGATGTTTTTTTAAGATTAATCTGTTAATTGTCTTCTGCAAAGATAGGTTTATAATATAATCTATTGTTATACAAAAACTCCAAACTATAGCACAATATCGATATTTGCTATTATATAGCAAAAGCTATTTGTAATTAAGCCGGAATTGCAAAGGAGTCTCTCCGGTTATTTTCTTAAATAGCCTGTTAAAGTAAGAATGGTCATCAAAAGCCAGCAAATAAGCTATACTCTTAACAGAGAGTTCACTAGTAATAAGTATAAGCTGTGACTTTTCTATTTTTTTTCTGTTAATATATTGCTGAGGGGTAATACCGGTTTCTTTTTTGAAAAGACGTATAAAATGATCCTTCGAAAGGCATGATATTTCTGCAAGCGTACTGATTTCGATATTTTTCATAATATTCTCCTTAATATATATCACCGAATCACTTATTCTCTTATCTATTATATCGGTTTTTAGATTTCCGGATTTCATAAACCTAGATACCAACTGATAGACTATACCTCTTGATTCTATAATATCACATAACGATTGAGTTTTATTTTGTAATATACGTTGCTTTAGAGTCGGGTCATTATCATAGGATTCAGGATCTGATGAAGGTAGTTGTTTAGAAGGATTAATTTCACAAAGTCTTTTCATTAAAAATATATCGATATAATTCGATTCTATTTCTACGGGAAAATCCCATTCATCCATAAATGAATATGAAGTATAACTTTCTTCATATATATGCAGATAATAATGTGCAAAATAAGAATTACAGATATAACCATGTTTGACAAGAGCCGGAATAATATACAGGAAACCCGGTCTCAAAGTATACGTACCCGATGATAATACTATGTGTGCAGTTCCTTCCGTCACATAATATATTCTTGTAAAAGGACTTTTTATGTTTTTCCAGTTCCAGTCGCTGTTGTGAATGGCTAATCCGACATTGAGAATCTGCAGATTTGAATTACTGTTCATATATGATATAGATATATTATGGATTAATAATGTAAATATACGACAATATCGACTATTTACTCATTTAAACTATTAAGCTCTATTTATTCGGTGGCTCCCGCATGTCAAACGTCTGAACTCCGGCAAACAACTGATGTGACTCTTGCCGGCAGACGGATTACACCCTTCCGGTATTCAGTCACACGCCTGAAGGGAGTCGCGTAAAAGACAACCAAAAAAAATCAATAACTACTGTTTCGATAAATAAGATAATATCCTGAAAACGGTTTTCAAATTCATCTGAGAATTAAAGCACAACAAAAAAGCCGTTTAAAATCCCGAAAGATCTTAAACGGCTTTGATATTCATTATTTCTTAAACTTATTTCTCTGAAGTTTGTGGTTCTCCGAGTAAAGACTGTTTATATTCTTCAAATTCAGAAACAAGAGAATCAATCATCTCTTTTACCGATTCGATTTTCTTAGCCTTCCATGCATTAACTCCGGCAAAAGCATATCCCTTTGAAAGATTACCTCTGAAAGCCTGATAAAGAGCGAGCATAATACAGTATGGACTTTTTGAAATATCACAGGTCTTTATACAATGGAAACTACATTGTTTCGGCTGTGTCAGACCTGATTTTACTTTCTTGATAAAGTCATTCAGAATAGCTCTGCCCGGCATTCCGACAGGACTGTTGATTATCTCGATATCTTTTTGTTCGGCATTTATATACGATTGTTTAAACTCAGGTGAGGCGTCGCATTCTTCGGTTGTCACAAATCTTGTTCCAAGCTGTACACCAGATGCTCCGAGTTCAAACATTTTATGCATATCTGCTCCTGTATAGATACCGCCGGCAGCGATTACCGGAATATCTTTACCATATTTTTCTCCGATAATATTTACCTCGCTTACAATCTCAGGTAATATTTTCTCAAGAGAATAGTCTGCATCCTCAAGCTGATTGACCTTATAACCAAGATGCCCGCCTGCTTTGGGACCTTCAACTACAATAGCATCAGGAAGATAATCGTAATTTGCTTTCCATTTTTCACAAATTATCTTTGCTGCTCTTACAGAAGAAACTATAGGAACAAGTTTTGTAGTAGAATCTTTTTTCAGGAAAGAAGGAAGGTCCAATGGCAGACCCGCACCTGAAAATATAATATCAACTTTTTCTGAAATCGCAGTTTTCACCATATCGGCAAAATTGCTCATTGCGACCATTACGTTTACCCCAATAATACCTTTTGCTTTTTCTTTAGCATTTCTGATTTCCTGTTTAAGACCGTAAATGCTGGCCTCTGCATAATCTTTCGAATGCTTATTATAAAGTAATCCTAAACCGGCGGAAGAAATAACTCCGATGCCCCCCTCTTTAGCAACGGCAGATGCCAGTCCCGAAAGCGAAATGCCTACACCCATACCTCCTTGAATAACCGGGATTTTAGCTAATAAATCTCCAATTTTTAAAGACTTCATTTTTCTTATTTTATTATAATTAATCTAAGTCCACTATAGACTTAATACTTATATTCTTTTCTTCGGTATATTAAAACAGCTGCAAATTTACACAAATATTCCATTTGTGTGCAATCAGTAAAGACTTATTCTAAAAAATTAAATAAACAAAAGGCTTGTTCTTTCAAAAATGACAAAAAATCATTCTTAAAATGAACAAGCCTTATATTCAATATTATATGACGTAATATTTTAATCTGCAAGAAGAGGAATAGAAAACCAGAATTCTGAACCTTTACCGGGGACCGACTTCACTCCAATCTTTCCGTTAAGTCTTTCAATTATATTCTTGCAGATAGAAAGTCCCAGACCGGTGCCCTGAGCAAAACTGTCAAGCTTTACGAACCGGTCGAATACCTGATCAATATCTTCAGGATCTATACCCTGACCGGTATCTCTGACATAGACTCTTACCGTGTTATAGTCTGTTTCATAGCCTATTGTAATCTCACCTTCTTTTGTAAACTTATATGCATTAGCGATAAAATTGTTTATCACCTGCATAAGACGGTTCTTATCGGAATAAACTATTCTTTCCGTTTCCGGCGGCAGTTTGAAATTCAGCACTATATTAACGTGGTTTCTTATATGAGAAGATGAAGCACAGTTCAGGATAGCATCACGCAGATCAAAATACGAAGAACGGAAAACCAGTGTTCCGCTTTCAATCCTTGACAAATCGAGTATATCGTTTATTATCTGAAGAAGAAGATCGTTGTTCTCATATATTATGGAAAGATATTCCTGAAGCAGATCTTCTTCTTTTGTAATCGCAAGTAGCGAAGAGAAACCGACAATAGCATTTAGAGGAGTTCTAATCTCATGACTCATATTAGCAAGAAATTCAGATTTAAGACGGTCGTTTTCTTCAGCTTTCTGTTTTGCTTTGCGCAGAAGAATCTCAGCCTGAATTTTAGTATCTATATCGTAGTTGACTTCGGTAAACTCAAGATTAATGCCGTCATCGCTTTTTCCGGAAATAATGCAACAATAGATATATTTGAAATCTTGTGTATTCTTATCAAACACTCTTACTTCAAAACAAGACTGTAAAGGCTTATCCGGATTGTTTTTTGCCATTTTGTAGAACTCTTCAAGAATCTGTCTGTCCTGCGGATGTACATTTTCAAGATGATCTGTTATCGTATGTATTGCTTCTTCTTTACAGCGATAATCAATTCCGAGATTTGACTCCCAGGCTCCAAGAGAAAACCCGAGGTGTGACATTGAATTATATCTGGCATACCCAACCTTAGCGTAGTCGGAAACGACAGTAAACATTTTCTTAAAATCTTTTATCTCTTCCATAAGTTTCTGATTACGGAAAAGAGCTTTTTCTTTCTCCAGTTTGGCATTAGCCACTTTCTGATTAATTCCGGAGCAGATTGTAATTATCGAACTTATCGACTTAAGCCATTGGAAATCGCTTTCAGACCATGTACGGTAATAATCTATAATATCAAGTCCGATATAACCTATCGGTTCTTTCTCTGATATTAATGGTACGATCAATAATGATTTTACACGCTGAGGCTTTAAAATGGCGTATTCTCCCGGTGCTATATCCTTTATTTCATCAAGACGATTTACGATAAAAGGCAAATCACTCTTTATAAGATTATTAAGATAGGGTGTTTCTTCTATTCCCACATCCCCCACTTCCTCTATCTGAGGATCGGCATTTTCAGCTACAGCCTCGTACTGATACCGTTGTATGTTGAGTTCCTTGACATAGATAAAAATGTAAGTACGGCTCGCATTGTATAAATTGAGAATATCTTTCAGTATATCCTCAATGACCTGCCTTGAATTATTATTTTTCAGGAACGCTTCAAGTGAACGCGACAGAATATCCTGCTTGTTAATAAATTCATATAATTCGGCATCTGATTTTTTCATGAAAAAATTATTTTTCAGATATTTAGATATAATAAATGTAAATATAGTCTATTTATTGCTATTTTAGGAACATAAACTTCAAAATGTTAAAATGCTGAGTTTGTTTTTGAAATCAGTTAAATAATAATTAGGGCTCTAATACTTTCTTATGACACTAAAAAAGAATCCATCAGACACATTAATTGACAGACGCCATGCCATTAAGATAATGGTAGGAGGTATGGCAAGCTCTATGTTATATATGAGCAGTTGTAAAAGCGAAAGTTTTTCAAACAAAAAAAGTATAGTAAATTCATCATCTACAGCAGGACAGGTCACAACACGACTTGACTACAAAAGCGGAAAAATGCTTCCTCTTCTTGGATTCGGATGCATGCGCTTTCCCGTCATTCAGCGCGGAAAACCTGATATTGACGAAGAATATGCAATGCAGATGATTGATGTGGCGTATAACAGCGGAGTAAACTATTTCGATACCGCATGGCCATACCATGAAGGACTTTCGGAAACATTTGTCGGCAAAGCACTTAAAAAATATCCGCGTGAGAGTTACTTTCTTGCCGATAAGATGCCAACATGGGCGGTAAATAATATTGAGGATGCAAAAAACATTTTCAGTCAGCAGCTTGAAAAATGCCAGGTCGATTATTTTGACTATTATCTGCTGCATGCTTTAAATTCACAGAGTAGTTTTGAAAAAGTTTATGAGCAGATAGGAACGCTGGAATTTCTTCAGCAAATGAAAAAGGAAGGAAAAATCAAGAATCTGGGATTTTCATTTCACGGCAGTGTAGAGTTTTTTGAATTTCTGCTTGAAAAATATGATATATGGGACTTCGTTCAGATCCAGCTTAATTATTTTGACTGGGATGATGCAAGACAACAATCGGGAAAACTTTACCGGATGCTTGAGGAAAAGAATATACCGGTTATCGTGATGGAACCGTTAAGAGGCGGCATGCTTGCACGTCTTAACCCTACTACAGAAAAAGTATTTAAGGAGAACGATCCAGATGTATCCCTGGCTTCATGGGCATTCAGGTATGTCGCTACATTTCCTAATGTTGTCTGTGTACTAAGCGGAATGAGCACAATGGAACACGTTGTAGACAATATAAATACATTTACTGACTTCAAGCCTTTGGACCGAAATGAGCTTTTAGTGGTAAACAAGGCATTAAGCGTATTTAAAGAGGTAAAACCAGAGCCATGTACTGCATGCCGGTATTGCATGCCTTGTCCGTATGGTGTGGATATTCCGGGAGTTATCGATGTGTATAATAAGAATCTGGGAACTTTCAATGTTCCGAATCTTAATTCTCCGCGTGATGAAGAATTCAAACGCAAGAAACGTGTTTTCCTAAACAGCTATACCAATCATATAGATCATAAGGCAAAAGCACACAGATGCATCAATTGTTCCAAATGCGTTGATCTTTGTCCGCAGGATATAGATATACCTAAATTTATGAGAAAGATGGATAATCTTGTAGCCAGCCTGAAAAAAGAGGCCTGATATCCTGATTACATATAATTAAGACACATAAACAAATTCCGATATGTTGAAAAAATTCAGAATCCTATTCTCTCTAATATTCTTTACCATAATAACTCTGTCGTTTATAGATATAACGGGCTTTTTCCGGGGAGAACTGCTGCTGCTCACAAAGCTGCAGCTTATTCCGGCACTGATATCTATGAATTTTCTTTTTATTGCTCTTATTGCAGTCACAACCCTTATATTCGGAAGAATATATTGCTCGTCGATATGCCCTATGGGTATACTGCAGGACTTTATTGCAGCTGTATCTAAAAAGAAAAAGAAGAACCGGTATTTCTTCAGTAAACAGAAACTCGTATTGAGATATGTTGTGCTCATATTCTTTATTATTGCACTTTGGTCAGGTTTTGCCTTAATACCGGCTATTCTTGATCCATATAGTCTTTACGGAAGAATATCGTCAAATATATTTCTGCCTGTTGTCAGATTGTTCAACAATATGCTTGCATATATCACAGACAGCAATGAGACATATTATTTTGCGAAAACACAGGTTTTTACAAACGGTATTCTTTCTCTTATCGTTTCAGTAATTACTCTTGGTATAATCGGAGTACTTGCCTGGATAGGCGGAAGAACTTTCTGTAATACATTATGTCCTGCAGGGACCATTCTCAGCCTGCTTTCAACAAAACCGGCATTCCGTCTTTCTATAGATACAGCAACATGTAATTCATGCGGTTTGTGTGAGAAAAACTGTAAAGCATCCTGCATTAACTCTAAACACCGGGACATCGAGCACGACAGATGCGTCATGTGTTTCAACTGCGTTTCAATATGCAGAAAACAGGCTATAACATATGGCTACTCTCCGCTGTTTAATACGAAAAAGGAAAATGAAGGAAAAGTTCCGGAAACAGAGACAGGGCATGACAATGGCCGACGAATGTTTATAGCCACGGCTGTAGCATCTTCGATCACTATACCCAAATTACTTGCTCAGGATAAGATAGACCGCCTTTCCTCCGGATTTCTTGGAGATAACAGTTTTAAGAAACGTAAACCTGTCACACCTGCCGGCTCACTGAGTTTCAATAATTTCACTGATAACTGTACATCATGTCATTTATGTGTAAGTAAATGCAAGTCGAATGTTCTTAAACCTGCCGTCTTTGAATACGGGCTTGAGGGTTTTATGCAGCCTACACTTGTTTTTGAAGATGGTTTCTGCGATATAGATTGCAATACATGTTCTACAGTCTGTCCTAACGGTGCGATAAAAAAGCTAGATCACGCGACAAAGAAAATCACAAAAATAGGGACTGCTGTATATGCTGAGGCCAACTGTGTGGTTAATACTGATGACGTAAACTGCGGTAACTGTGCACGTCACTGTCCGGTTGGTGCGATAGAAATGAAAGCTCAGTCGACTAACGGAAAACTGCTTCCGGTAATAGATAATTCAAAATGTATTGGTTGCGGCTCGTGCGAATATCACTGCCCTACATCCGTATATAAAGCCATATTTGTCAGCGGAGAATCAAATCACAGCATATTGTTATAATTTATATCTCATTTAAGTTATTTAATGACGATAAATAAACATAACGAAATAACCTTTGTTTTACTTTTAAAAGAACCAACAACACGTTGTGTAAATTTATTTTAGCTTAAACAATAATAAATCAATTCGTTATGAAGAAGTTATTTTTATTATTTTCCGTTGTATGCGGTTTGATTCTGAGCGGATGTTCTCCATATACATTACTAAACAGTACTGTGTATAATGATGCGGATATTTCTGATATTAGGACATTTCGTATAGCCACAGCTCAGGAGGACCAGCTGCCTCCTAAGATGACTATGCCGGACTATTATAATATTTCCAACGCAATCAGACAGCAGTTGATTGCCAGGGGATATACAGAAACAAGTGATTCTCCGATATTAGTCAACTTCGGTCTGACTATTCAGACAGTACTTCAGACAGAACCGGCTTTGCCTCCGGGATACTGGCCTGGCTACTGGAATGGTTTTGGCGGATGGCAGAACTATTGGATTTATCCGAGAAGCCTATACTTGCAGAACTATTATCAGAATGCAGAGCTTATAACCGGAACACAGAAAGAAGGTGTTCTTACAATTGACATGGTTGATACAGATTCTCATTCTTATGTATGGTCTGCATCAGTTGAAAGTATTCTTTCAGCAGGTAATACCCAGATTAGAAACAATTCTTCAATTCAGGAAATCGTGGCACTTGCATTTAAAAAATTCCCGATTCCTCTTCCTGGCCAGAAGAAATAATCAGGCTCTGTTATTATGAAATTTATTATAATCTGATATTAATAATCCCGGAAGTATATTATTTCCGGGATTTTTCATATCGAAAAACAAACTTTAAATTAACGAATTGTTGTCAATTATAAGCGCATTGCTTTTCTTGTTCGTATATCATTACGATAACAGATTCAATAATTAATTATAGATATGAAAAATAGTAAAAACAATTATCTCGCTTTAGGGCCTTTAATGTTATGTTTCTTTACAATGGGATTTGTCGACCTTGTCGGGATTGCTTCAAATTTTGTAAAGGCAGATCTTGGATTATCCGACTACCAGGCGAATGTATTTCCTTCAATGGTGTTTTTCTGGTTTTTATTTATATCAGTTCCGACCGGAGTATTGATGAATAAGATCGGAAGAAAGCGTACAGTATTATTAAGTATTATAATTACCGCAATTTCTCTGTTTATACCGATTCTGGGGAATAATTATTCAGTAATGCTGATATCTTTTTCTTTGCTTGGGATAGGAAATGCGATTATGCAGACTTCTTTAAATCCTCTTGTTTCAAACATAATAAATGATAACAGACTTGCCGGCACTCTGACTTTCGGGCAATTTGTAAAGGCAATAGCCTCTTTTCTTGCTCCTTACATAGCTGTATGGGGAGCAACAAGCGGAATTACCTTTGCCGGCCTTGGATGGAGAATTCTATTCCCTATATATATGACAGTAGCCGTAATAGCTATAATTCTTCTCAGTGTCACATCGATACCCAGAGAGCCGGCAGAAGATAAGAAAAGTAGCATTATAAACTCACTTTCTTTGCTTTCTGCACCTTTTATTCTTTTTACTTTCCTTGGAATAATATGCCACGTGGGAATTGATGTAGGCACTAATACTACCGCACCCAAAATCCTTATGGAGAAATTCGCTATGAGTCTTGAAGATGCATCTTTCGCGACAAGTCTTTATTTTATATTCAGAACATTAGGATGCCTTATAGGCGCTTATCTTTTAAATAAAGTTTCCAATAAATATTTCTTCGGGGTAAGTGTACTGCTAATGGTTATGGCTATGTTCGGAATGTTGTTTTTCAATTCATTAAGTGCGATATATTGTTCTATAGCTCTTATCGGTCTGGGGAATTCCAACATTTTTCCGATAATATACTCACAGGCAATATTAAGTATGCCTGCAAAACAGAATGAAATATCAGGTCTTATGATAATGGGATTATTTGGCGGAACTATATTTCCTATAGGGATGGGCCTTGCATCTGATGCAATCGGGCAGGCAGGTGCGATTATAATTATGATGGTAGGTGTCGCTTACCTTCTGTTCTTAGGAGTTAAACTTAAAAACAAATAGTAATTATTAATTCAACCTCTTTTCAGACTGACAAATAATAATTATTATTTAATAATTATTGATATAAATAAACATAACACCTTAAAGATTGTTATAAAAATTAGATCCTTTGAATATTAAAAACATTATATATTATGTCAGAATTAATTGTCGGAATCGGAGAAGTCTTATGGGATATACTTCCTCAGGGAAAAAAGTTAGGAGGCGCTCCGGCAAATTTCGCATATCATATATCTCAGTTCGGCTTTGAAAGCAAAGCTATAAGTGCTATAGGAAATGACAAACTTGGTAAAGAAATAACAGACATCTTAAACTCCAGGGAAATAGGCTATTATCTTCAGAGCAACAGTTTTCCGACAGGTATTGTGGATATCAATATTGACAGATCCGGAATACCGACCTACAGGATTGCAGAGAATTCAGCATGGGATAATATAGTATTTGACGAACAGTTACGACTCATAGCCGGCAGTACGAAAATAGCTTGCTTTGGTTCACTGGCTCAGAGATCTGAAATTTCAAGAAAAACGATAAATGAATTTCTTGATAATATGCCCGATAAGGAGAATGTGCATAAAATATTCGACATAAACCTCCGACAACATTATTATACGAGAACTATCATTACCGATTCTCTTGAAAAATGCAATATTCTCAAGATTAATGATGAAGAACTTGCTATTATAAATGAGATGTTTAAGTTCGGCTCATCAAAGATTAATATAGTTGCGACAGAAATTATGAAGCGTTATGAAATAAAGATTCTTATACTTACCTGCGGTGTCAGAGGCAGTTTTGTTTTCGCCAGGAATTTCGAATCATTTATTGATACTCCGCAGGTTAAAGTTGCCGATACTGTAGGTGCGGGAGATTCTTTTACAGCAGCTTTCTGCGCTGCTCTTCTTAAAGGGCATTCGCTAAAGGAAGCACATGAATTTGCCGTTCAGATAGCTGCTTTCGTATGTACTCAATTAGGTGCGATGCCCGTTATCCCTAAAGAACTTAAAAGGATCTAAATATCTTGGAATAAACGTATTATATTTCTTTATTATAAATAAATCACAAATCACAAAGTGTCTGTCACATCAGCTTTTCAGCTATATGACTGACACTTTTTTCTTAATTGCGTGATACTAAACTTTATAACTAATAGTGTGTTTAGAATATATAATGTAGATGACTTAAATTCATAAGTGAAATACAATATTTTAAATTAAAATTCATCTATGAAAAATATTATATCAGGATTAATTGTTGTCTGTTTCTTATTTCTTTTTAGCTGTTCTAAAAAAATTGATCAAATGGATGGAACATATATGCCTTATATTTATAAGACTCAGCTTTATACCCCTGCCCCTGAAGGATATGAGCCATTCTATATAAATATGATTTGCCGCCACGGTTCCAGATACCCTATTACAAATAAAGATATCGAATTACTGATGGGAGTGCTTGCTGAGGCCGAAACGGAATTCTATTTAACTGAAAACGGAAAACATCTCTATCAACATCTTCAGAAACTTAATGATGAGTTTCAGGATAAATGGGGAAAACTGACCTTAATCGGAGAAGAAGAAGTTAAAGGTATTGCGACAAGAATGAAAAAAAATTTCCCGGATCTGTTTACCGAGACTGTTTACGTGCAGTCGGATTCTGTAGAGAGATGCAGAGAAACGATGAAGATATTCCTGAGTCAATTATTCCAGAGTAATGATGAAGATAAGATAAATGTAGAACTTGTGTCTTCCAGTAATCCTATTCTAAATTTCTTCAACGTAAATCTTGAATATCTGAAGTATAAAAACACAGGACAGTGGATAAAGAAATCAAACGAGTTTGCTGATTCGCTTGAATTGAAGACCAAAATTCTCAAAACCTTTTTTGAAAAAGACTATGTAGATAAAATAAATGACAAGGTTACTGTTATGCACTCTCTTTACAGTACTTACGCCATATTGAATGGTGTTTCCAAAAGTATGTCATTAAGGAAATATTTTTCTCTTGAAGATATATTCAATATGTGGCAGATAGAGAATGTTAGACAATACACTGAAAAAGGCCCTTATCCTGTAAACAACGGCCTTTCCATAAAGATATCTTTTCCGTTACTGGAAGATTTTCTTGAAACATCTAATAATGCCATTTCCGAAGGTTCTGCTTCAGCCGATTTCAGATTTGCACATGCGGAAACAATAATACCTTTTGCCGCATTATTAGGCATACCTGTTGCTTCAGCAAAAACTCTCGATCTTATTGAAGTGAAAGAAATATGGAAAGATTATCTCATCACTCCTATGGCAGCAAATATACAATGGATATTCTACAGCAACGGTTCCGGCAGCATTCTTGTAAAAATGCTGCTTAATGAATCAGAAGTGAACTTTCCTTTTGAGTCCAACACTGCTCCGTATTATAAATGGGAAGACGTTTCTACATATTATCAGAATATGCTTAGTGAACTTCCTATGATAAAAAGTTTTTCTATAGATAAAAAGGTTCGTTATTTTAAACTGAAATAATATGACTGCTCCCGATAAATTAACTTTGAACAATCTCCTTAAGAATAGTATTGAGAATTATTCCGATAATGAGGCGTTGAGTATCCTTAATGGTGAATCTTTCAAATATAAGGATGTCGGCGAAAAAGTTAAAAAGATTTCACTATGGTTGTCAAAACAAGGCATTAATCAGGGTGATAAAGTTTCGATTTTAGGAGAGAATTCTCCGGCCTGGGTAATTTCGTTCTGGGGAATAACATGTTCTGGTGTAACTTCAGTGCCTATTCTTCCTGATTTTTCCACAAAGGAGGTAAATAATATCCTATCTCACTCCGAAGCAAAAGTTCTTTTTATATCTCAGATTCTTTTGAAAAAGAATCCTGATATAGATTTTAAAGGAAAAATAGTGATTCTGAATGATTTCACACTAAAAGACAGTAAAGAGTGTATTTTCGATTCCTTATCGGAAAATGAAATTAAGGATTATAATTTCCCGGATGTTGAAGAAGATAATACTGCCAGTCTTATATATACTTCAGGCACGACAGGAAGGTCAAAAGGCGTTATGCTGACTCATAAGAATCTGACATGGGTGGCTGAACATGTGTTACAGATACAGGATGTTAATTCTTCAGATGTATTCTTATCGATACTGCCGCTGTCTCATGTATATGAAAACGTTCTTGGTATGATTCTCCCAATGAAACAGGGAGCCAATATAACATATATGAATCGCCCTCCTACTCCCAGCCTGCTTGCTGATGCAATGGCTAAGGTAAGACCTACAATGATACTTATTGTTCCGCTTATTATAGAAAAGATATATCATACTAAGATAAGACCGACACTGGAAAAGAATGCAATACTGAAAGGCGGCCTTCACGTTTGGCCGATCAGAGTGTTTATCAATAATATGGCTGGCAAGAAACTCATGCAGGGATTCGGAGGAAGAATACGTTTCTTCGGAATTGGCGGCGCAGGTCTTGACTGGAAAACAGAACAGTTTCTAAGAGACGCAAGAATACCTTATTCCTGCGGATACGGACTTACAGAGACAAGCTCACTGATATTCGGCTCTAAAGTCGGTAAAGTAAAAGCTCGATCTGTAGGACAGCCTGTACCCGGTGTCGATTACAGAATTGTAAAACCTAAACCAAGTGATGAAATAGGCGAAATAGTGGTCAGGTCAGAAGGAAACATGAAGGGATATTATAAACAGCCGGATACAACTGCTTCAGTCCTTACCGAAGGAAACTGGTTTCATACCGGTGACCTGGGCAGTTTCAATAATAATGCTCTTTATCTTAAAGGAAGATCTAAAACAATGATTCTGGGCCCTAGCGGAGAAAATATATATCCTGAAGAAATAGAATCTGAGATTAATCAGATGGATGGTGTCGTTGAATCTCTTGTATATGAGTCAAAAGGTAAGATTATGGCTAAAGTATTCTTCAATATTGATGAGCTCTCTAAAAAATATGAGTTTTTTAAAGACGCTGCTTCATACCATACGGCTGAAGTACATCATAGCATTTCGAGATATCTTAAGGATATGTGTAAAAAACTAAACTCTCATTTAGGAAAATATTCTCAGGTTTCTGAACTGATAATTGTAACACAGCCTTTTGAAAAGACACCTACAAATAAGATTAAAAGGCATAATCTTAAATAGAAATTATATCAGTTGAATATACGTGCTATTTATTTGAGTATAATTCTTAATCAGACAGCATACATCTCTCTGATTTTTATAAGATCTGAGAGAAACTATATATACATCAAGAGCTGTTTATCTTTCCGGTAAACAGCTCTTCTATTTTTATTTTTTAATATGATAAATATCTCCGGATTTGTCCGGAGATGTATATATTTAATACTACAGTATTTCCGATATACGGCGTCTTTTTCATGCTTTTCCTTTGTCTTGCGGATTCTTTGTCATATGGTTTCTTAGTCACGCTTTTTCTTTATCATACAGTGTCTTTTTCATGCTTTTTTGGTCATGCAGTTTGCCATACATCTGTTTTTCATAATATCCGCAGTTGATCTTATTGTTAATACGAGACTCTTTATTATTTCCACTTATCTTTATTTCATGATATCCGGAGCCGATCTTGTATGCGAGAGTCTTTATGTTTTCCAGATATCTATATTTCTGATATCCCGATCTCTTGTAATAGATAACATTCGCTGCAGAGAGACAGATCAAAGAATACATACTTTGGTAATTGAAATATATATATTAAATAAGAGTGAATTTATCTAAAAAAGAACTCGGAAATCGCCCAAAAGTGCACAGAATTACACTTTTAACTAATATTAGTTATTGAATTTTGATTAAATAAAACGTATATTTGTAATAACCATAAGCGAAGATGGTGAAATTGGTAGACACGCCATCTTGAGGGGGTGGTGCCCTACGGGCTTGGGAGTTCGAGTCTCCTTCTTCGCACAAAAAAAGCTATTTCTTTTTCAGGAAATAGCTTTTTTTGTTATATAAATTACATTAAATGATTATCATGTATATATCTGATTCTTTTGCTTTCTCTTCTCATATTTTTTCATTGATTTTCTAAAAAGCGCAAAAGATCATTTTTCCGATTCTCCCGATTTCAGGCATTAACTGATTCGCTGATTTCTATTTCAGCCTTAAGTTCCGAATAAGCGACATAAAGTGAATCAAGTGCTGTTTTAAGTATTTCCTTAGGGCATCCTACATTCATTCTCATAAACCCTATACCCTCTTCACCAAACATTTCTCCATCATTTAAGGCTAATCCTGCTTTATCGGCAAAAAAACTATTCAATTCTTTCTGAGATAGATTAAGAGCCTTACAATCAAGAAAAACAAGGAAAGAAGCTTGTGGAATAACAGGTTTTATGTCAGGCATTTTCTCTCTGAAATATTCTTCAAGAAAATCAACATTCTTCTGAATATAATCAATCATTGAGTTCAGCCATGACTCTCCATGGTTATAAGCAGCTACCAGAGAAGTATATGCAAAGATATGACCGCAATCAAACTCATTCCCGCTTACATATTCTTTAAAACGGTCTCTTATTGCCTCATTATGGATTATTGCATATGAACTCATAATGCCGGGCATATTGAACGCCTTGCTTGGTGCTCTGAAAATAATACTGTTTTGTTTTGCTGTTTCCGAAACCGATGAGAATGTAATACAATTATATCCCGGTAATGCAATATCCGCATGTATTTCATCAGAAACAACCAGAACATTATTTTCATAACATACCTTGTCGATATATTCCAGTTCTTCTCTGCTCCATATACGTCCGCCCGGGTTATGAGGATTGCAAAGAATAAACATTCTGCATTTTTTTATCTCTTTTTCAAAGCATGCTTTATCAATGAAGAACTGATTTCCATCATATATCAACGGGCAATTGACAACAGTACGTTTATTATTAT
The DNA here is from genome assembly GCA_947074105.1 of uncultured Bacteroidales bacterium. GTDB lineage: Bacteria > Bacteroidota > Bacteroidia > Bacteroidales > JAUNSR01 > JAUNSR01. Next base: position 1,746 of record CAMTON010000048.1, on the reverse strand, counting down.
TTATGGTAATTCTGAATGGATGATAAACAGGTGGCATGATCATCACGCCATCTCCGATATCTGTCATAGTCTGAATAGAAAAAATCAGACCTTTTACTATTCCGGGAATAAAAACAAGTTCTTTTTTACTTACCTCTACATTGCATTTTTTCTTCATCCAGCTAATAATAGCGTCATACCAGCTTTCAGGACAGGCAGGATAACCCAGGATGCCTTCGTTACATTTTTCCTTAATAGAATTTAAAATAAAGTCAGGAGTTCTGAAATCCATGTCAGCTACCCACATAGGAATAAGATTCTCATTATTCCAGAATAATTTAAGACCTTCAATCTTTATAGCATCCGTATTTTTCCTTTCAACGATTTCATCAAAAGAAAACTTCTCTTCGCACTTACACATATAGCAATTTTTCTTCAAAATTAACCATAGTGTTTATATTTATATAATTTTTATGCGTTTTTTTTAATTATTATAGTTATAATTTTCTGAAGAAACGCGTTTGTTTCTTTTAATAGTCTTAATATTATGCATTCCGCTTATAAGAAAAAAACCGGAGAATATAAGAAATGTAAGATAAACAGTAACAGAATTCAAAAACTGACTGAATATATCATTATCCGAATATGTAATAAAGAATATTATTATGGATTTAATAAGTCTGTAAAGTGAGTACAGCAATAAATTTACGGCAAGAAAGCATTTCATATGAAGCCAGACAAACAATACCGACTTCTTAATTCCGTTTTTAAAAATATTATTCCCCATAAGATTAGATTTAATATATTACTAACGCACCTATTTTAATTATATTGTATAATTTTTAGATTTTTATTTTACGCGTAATAACTTTAATTTTGTGTTAATAATTTAATATGTTATGAATCAATTAAATCTCCCCCCATATAATCATAAGATTATTACAAAAGATAAAGGTGACTACATTTTTGATATTATAAGAAATAAATATATATCACTTACTCCGGAAGAGTGGGTTCGTCAGAATTTCATATCATTTCTTATAAATGAAAAATCATATCCGAAAGGACGTATAGGAAATGAAATATCTATGCTTCAAAACGGTATTAAACGCCGGGCAGACTCTGTTATCTATGATATATATGGTGAACCTTTAATGATTATCGAATACAAAGCGCCTGAAATTAAAATTACACAACAGGTTTTCGAGCAGATTGTAAGATATAATATGGTGTTACGTGTTAAATATTTAATTGTGTCAAACGGCCTTAGCCATTATTGCTGCAAGATAGATTATTCTACAAATAAAATCAATTTTTTAAAGGAAATTCCTGATTATAACCTCTTATAATTAACATTTTAAACAAAAAAAACTCCGGACATTAAGCTTTTCAACTTAACATCCGGAGTTAATTGTTTTTTATCTCAGAATATTATTTCTTGATGAATTTAATAACCGAAACAGATTTATCCGCAGCTTCTACTTCTATAAAATAGATACCGTTTGACAAAGATGAAACTTCAAGACTTCCGTTATAAGGAAGAGTTCCGCTCATCATAGCAGCTCCGTTAACACTGAAAATTCTATATACAAGACCTTCAGCACCCTTAACTGTTACAACATCTTTCGCTGGATTAGGATATAAAATATAATCCGCAGATGCTACATTTTCGTTTATTCCAACCTGAATTGCACCTTCTACCTTCACATTTACAGGCTCACTTTCCATAGGATAATTAGTTGTAACAACTCTTATCTTATAATCACC
>CAMTON010000047.1 GCA_947074105.1 uncultured Bacteroidales bacterium | reverse complement strand
GTTATGGATCTTAATAATCGTAAGTTTTGAATTTCTTATCGATTATAGCATCATATATTTTTTCCTGAATAACAGTTCTGTAATTTCCTGTCTGAAACTTTCTGTTCCATCTGTTTGGATAAACTCTGTTTGTAAGAAAGATATATATAAGATCATTTTCCGGATCAGCCCAGAACACAGTACCGGTAAATCCGGTATGTCCGAAAGTTGAAGCCGAAGCCTGTACAGCTGTCGGACTTGAATAAGGATTTCGGGTATCAGGTTTATCGAAACCTAATCCTCTTCTTGATTTCCCAGATCTGGTCAGAGTATAAAGTTTTACTGTTTCTTCCGAAAGAAGTCTTTCCCCTCCATATTCTCCGTTATTAAGAAGCATCTGAAGAAGTTTGGCAAGATCATTGCTGTTACCGAAAAGGCCGGCATTTCCCTGAATACCTCCGGAAAAAGCAGCAATCTCATCGTGCACGTATCCCACAAGCATCTGTTTTCTTAGGAATTTGTCATTTTCCGTAGGTGCGATCTTTGTATTGTCAAATTTTCCAACAGGATTAAACATTAGCGAACTTGCCCCGAGAGGTGCATAAAGCTGAGATGTCAGATATTCATCAAGATGTTTATGTGAAACATTTTCAATAGCTTCTTTCAACAGGACAAAGTTAAGGCAACTGTATCTGTAAGATCCCTTTTTAGTAAGAGGAAGTGTAGCAATCTTATTTATTATACTGTCATTAAAATTTGAAGAAATATAAAATCCCTTGGCTACCTGATTAGGGAATTCCACACTTTCGTGGTCGGAAACTATATTCTTGGCATATTTAAAATTAGTATAAGCATAAAGATTTTCATCTGCCTGAAGTCGATAGTTCGCATCTCTGCGACCACGGAATAACGGCTGATTGTTAAGACTTTCCTGATCTATTGCCATACGGTAAAAAGGATAGCCTCCCTGTAATCCTGTTTCATGAAAAAGAGCATCACGGAAACTTAGATTCTCTTTGTTGGTTCCCTTGAGCTCTTTTATATAATCGCTTAACTTCGTACTTGTCTTAATGTTAAACTGATCTCTTACAAGCATCATCGCGGGTACGGTAGCCGCACCCTTTGTCACCGAAGCAAGGTCATAGATATCCGATGATTCCACCTCTTTGGAATTGGCGAAGTCAAAATATCCGAAAGATTTATCATAAACGATATTTCCGTTTCTTGCAACAAGAATCTGTCCTCCGGGAATAGCTCCCTCTTTCATCGCAGTAGCAATGATGGAGTCTATTTCTGAAAGTTTATAAGGATCCATATTTTCCTGTAAAGGATTCACATAACCCAGTCTTGTCTTATCACGCTGAAGACCCGTTCCTGCTTCAAAAAGTCCCGGAATAGACACCGGAAGTTTTCCTTTTGCCGGAATACCTCCGAAAATAAGCTGCGCCGCATATTCTCCGGCCAGAGCTGAATTTTCATAAGCAAGCACAACACCCTGGGCACCCTCGATTAGAGATTTATAATTTGTCAGACGATAAGGTGAAGTAAAGAATACAAGAATATAATCTTTACCACGACAAAGAGATTTCAGAAATTCGGTTTCTCCTGCAGAAGTCGTAATACCTACTATTATAAGGTTTGAATTTTTTGCCTTATTGGCAATCTTCATCTGATCATCCTTTGTAATACTTGATGAAAGGCTGAATGTTGTTACAGAAGAATATTTTTCAAGTGTTTTTGTAAATGCACCTTTATCGGGATTACCGATTGTAAGTGCAAGAATATCTTTTTTATCAAGACCCCTCAGAGGTATGATATCATTATTGTCTTTAAGAAGAGTTATTGCTTCCTGATGAAGCTTACGGTTCAGATTATCAGTGGCGGGCAGATTCAGATTCTTTACAAGATTCTTTGTAGAAACCGTATCCTGATTATTCAGCCCGGTAATATATTTATATTGTAAAACTTTACGGCTTTTTTCTTCAATCATACTTACAGGAATCTTTCCTGAAGCGACAGCTGCTTTCACCTTATTGTACTGAGATGAAACATTTGCCGAACCAAGAAGAACGTCATTTCCAGCAAGAAGAGCCTTAACACTGTGATCCGGATCTCCCGAAACACCTTTCATTGCAAGCCCGTCAGTGAAGACAAGACCTGTAAAACCCATTTCATCTTTAAGAATACCTGTAACTATTTTTTCAGAAAGCGAAGACGGCTGTCCCGTTTCATCCAGAGAAGGCACTGAAAGATGAGCCGTAAGCATACCTGAGAATTTGTTATTCACATATTCTTTAAAAGGATAAAGTTCATATTCATACATCTGCTCCTTTGTCTGTTTAAGAACCGGCAAAGTATAATGTGAATCTTCAGAAGTATCACCATGCCCCGGGAAATGCTTTCCGACAGCCATTACATTCTTTGATTCAAGACCTTTTGAATAACTTATCCCTTTTTCAGCAACTTTTTCTTTATCCTCACCAAAAGAACGTGTTCCGATCACAGGATTCTTAGGATTGCTGTTAATATCAAGTACAGGGGCAAAATTGATATTTATCCCCATCACATTGCATTCACGTCCTACTTCAGCTCCGTAAGCTTCAAGCAGAGAATCATTAGTGACAGCTCCAAGCATCATATTCTTAGGAAATCTCGGAGCATCCGGAATACGCATATTAAGTCCCCACTCCCCGTCAAGAGAAATGAAAAGAGGTACATCCGAAAGAGAGCGTGCATAGTTGGTCAGTTTTGCCTGATCTACTGCATTTGCCTTTGAAAAAAGAATACCTCCGATATTATTATCCTGAACATATCGGCGTATCTGATTTTTATTTACCTGAGATGTGCTGCCCTCTACTATAGGCATAAAAAGCTGTCCGATTTTCTGATCAAGAGAAAGTTTATCAAAAACCGAATCAACCCATCTGTTCATCTCTTTTTCATTGACATTAAGCATTAGTGACGGGATCATTTTTTCATGTCCTGTCATTAATTCCGCCGGCTGATCCCAGATTACATCCGGTTCAGTGGTATTCAGTAATGCCATATCATTATCACTGCTTATCGAATCCAGGACTGACATGTCATGATCAAAAGAATTGTCTGACTGAGCCTTTACAATAACTGTGGATAAAAGAAGGAAAAGTAAAAATAATAACCTATTCATTTATTGCGCTTAATAATTTACCAATTAGATTTTCTATAAAAAAACACTAAATAAAGTTCGAAATGTCTTTCATTAATTATGTGTTCCTCTTGATTCTATAATGATTGTTTCTAACTTAAAATCACCTCATTTTTATGGAGTTGCAAGTTATAATTTATTCTGCACAATCTTTTTTAAAATATCTCAAAAAACAATATAAATTAAGAACGGCAAGTTCAGAATGCATTAATTAAGCTCTTACTTACTGTTTTGAAACAGGGCAGACAGATATGATCCATCTTCCCCTGTTTCTGTATTTCTGTATCTGACATGTCAGAAGATCATAAAGCCACTGCTCTTTTTTCAATCTTAGCCGATATTTCCTTTTTCTGAGCAGTCATATCAGCCACATAATTTATTATAAGACTGCGAAGAGTAATACCTGTATCTATTCGTTTTACGTTTTTAAGAAGAATTTCAAGATTTGAATTTCCTTCCGCAAGATAATCTATAGTTACAAGTTTATATATCTTATCTTTCTGAACAGGCTTACCTGCGATAAGAAGCTTCTTCAGATCATCCCCTTTAAATTCGAATGAACAACCGGCAACACCTTCTCCACCCTGAGCCGAAAGGTCTTCAAAAAGCTCCTCTATCTCTTCTCCTTTCATATAAAGTATAACCATAGCATTTTCAAAAGGAAACACACTGTAGATATCGCCTACCGTGATATCTCCTTTTTTAAGAGGAGCTCTCAGACCTCCGTTGTTAATCAGAGCGATATCCACGGGTTCCTTAAGATACTGTGCTCCTGCCACCAGCAATACATCTGCAGTGAAATTGGCAAGAAGACTTTCAGGTTTACCGTTTTCCATATAGACGGCAGACTTTCCTATCACCTGTTTCATTTCCTTATCAAGAAGCACCTTATAGCTGTTAATTGTTTTCTCAAGTTCAGGGTTCGTATTACCGGTAATAGTACTGTCGATCTTTATTGATTCACACAGAGCTTCGGTCGCGACATACCCTTTATCCGGAGATTTACAGCCGATAAGTAAAAGAGAAAAAACTAATGTTGTAATTATATTTTTCATAAGATCATTATTATAAATGGTCAGTTCCGCATCATTTCTGAAGCGGCATACCGCATATTTTTTTTATTATGGATTTTATTTTTTTCAGTTTTTGTTAAACTCTATATTTATCTTTCCGATCTTACCGCCACGGCTGCCGGACTGTGTGATCATAACTTTTTTTCCGTTCTGGTTCTTTACCTCTGTACACCCGTCAAGAAAAGTATGTGTATGTCCGCCAACGATAAGATCCACATCCTTTGAGTTTTTTGCAAGCTGTATGTCGCCGATGAATTTATCTTCGTCATCGTCATCCCTCTCCTCTTCATCTTTAAAGAAGCCGCTGTGTGAAATCACAACAATATAATCACATCCGTCCGCTTTAAGCTCTGCGGCATACTTATTCATTGTCTCTATAGGATTAAGATATGTGCCACCCTTAAAGTTTTTGGCATCAATAAGACCTTTAGGATTAATTCCGATTCCGAGGAAGCCGATTTTAATTCCGTCAATCTCTTTTGTTGTTGTTTTCTTAACAAGATTCTCAAGTTCATGACCGGTAAAATCATAATTAGATGATACGATGGTGAATTTTGCTTTCTTAAGCATTTCTGCAAGCATATCCAAACCATTGTCAAACTCGTGATTTCCCAGTGTTGCAACCTCATAACCAAGTCTGTTCATCATCTCAATCTCCACCTCTCCCTTGAAAAAATTAAAATATGGCGTTCCCTGCACGAAGTCGCCTGCATCTACAAGAATATTATTCTTATTTCTGCTTCTTATCTCTGAAATCGCGGCATCTCTTCTCAGAATGCCCCCGACATCTCCCATCTTTTTATCCTGGTACGGCTCTATCTGACTATGGGTGTCATTAGTATGGATTATCACAATCTCTTTTTTTTGCGCCACAAGGGTCAAAGAGAATAAAAAAATCAAAGCGCTTGCAGTAATTTTTTTCATGCTGAATTTTATAATATATTGGTTTATAATAATTAAACTCTAGGATATAACAACTAAAGTGCGAAATTTTATTTTTTTTCGTATGTAAAATTAATATCGTCTAAACTTTTTTTATGCATAAGCGGTTTTAATTATTCAAAAAAGCAAAAAATGAGAAACTTACTTTGTAAAATCGCACTTTTTTCGTTCCTTTGCACCGCTTTTACGTAATCTCTGACAGGGAACGCTACTTGTTTATATTGCGTAAAAGAATTTTAAACTAAACAATTTTTTACAAAATGGATTTAATTAAAGTAGCTGAAGAGGCTTTTGCAACAGGCAAACAGCATCCTTCATTCAAAAGCGGTGATACTATCACTATTGCTTACCGTATTAAAGAAGGTAACAAAGAGCGTATCCAGCTTTACCGAGGCGTAGTTATCAGAATTTCTGGTCACGGTTCTAAAAAACGTTTTACAGTTCGTAAAATGTCTGATAGTGTAGGTGTTGAGCGTATCTTCCCAATGGAATCTCCGTTCATCGACAGCATCACTGTTAACAAATATGGTAAAGTACGTCGTGCTAAGCTTTACTATCTACGTGCCCTTACAGGTAAAAAAGCTCGTATCAAAGAAAGAAGAGTATAATCCTTTTTCCGAGAGAAAATACAAAAAGGGATCCGAACATTTCGTTCGGATCCCTTTTTTGCTTTCTGTTGTTCCGGTCAGGGAACAACTATCTTTTTCCCTTTTAACACATATATCCCCTTAGGCAGAGATATCATCTGCCTGTATCCTTTCGGCTCAACAGTTCTTTCAACTCTGCCCGCGATATCATAAACATAAACAATATTCTTTAAAGACTCACCGACTATGATATTCTTACCGTCAAAAGATATCATATCATTATCTGTAAAATCTTTTTTTATGGACAATCCCTGATTAAGTCTTTTAAGGAAATCCTCCTTAAGTTCCGGTCTCAGTCTTTCTATAAAAAACATTGCGTTCTCAATATTCTCATCTGACGGATTTTTCTGTGCCTTTATCAGATATTTTTCACTTCTGTCAACTGTAAAATCGGAAAATGAGAAATTAATCATTCCGTTTCCTTCTCCCGAAGAAGCACTGTGAGTTATAACATTGTCGGAAATAATAATATTGTCGGACGATATAAGCCCGGGAATGCAAAGTGATAGTTCATTAAAATAGAACTTAGGAAGATAAGCGGCATCAACAGTTATTATCATTCGCCCGTCTTCAATTCTTCTTTCAACAGAACTGTTTAATCGGGAATACTGATATTCTACAATTTCCGCATCGGAAGCAAACCAGACATTATCTTTTCCGCCCTTACCGAAATTATCATATACGTAATTCAGCATATTATAACAAGAATCTGCGTTAAGCTGACCGTTAACCTTTATGTCACTGTTTTTTATATCATGACAAAACAGATTAATCCAGTAAGGTTTATCTGTTCTCTTATTTATAAACTCATTTATATATGTATGATCTTTTGTATCTATGCATACTCTCGGGAATCTGGATTTTAAAATACTGCCGGCAGTGAGACTTTCCAGATTTATAGATATTCCGTTCTGCTGAAAAGTTGCCGATTCCATAAAATAGATATCATCATTCATATCTCCGGCTTCAGGAAATCCCGTAGTAGCTCCGGGAACTCCCAGTATATAAGGAGCTATACCAAGAGAATCATATGTTTCCTTAAAATTATAGGCAATCGAATAAGCCGGATCTGTCTTATCATTTACACCTCCGTGATTCATTATACCATTATAGAAATCGGTAAAATGCTCTGCTTCACTCCACCACATCTGCGGAGTATATATATTTCCGTCCTGATGCATTGTTCTTCCCGCCTCACAGGCCATCCAGTTGACTGATAACCTGAACGGTATATCATTACCGCATCCGTCTGTGTAAACCAGTTTTCTTTCCGGAGTAAATCCTGTAGTAGGTTTTTCTGCCTGCTGATGAAAAATAGGATCATCGTCAATATATTTTCCACGGATAAAATTAAAAGCACGCTGATAAATACCCAGAAGTGCATCATCACCGGTCAGTGTCATTGCAAAATCCTTATCATATTTACATACGGGAATTTTTATATCAACTTCTCCCATATTATCAAAGTTATCTACAGGAATTGAAATTATGATTTTTTCAAACAACGGTTCTGTAACCGAAAAAGCAGGAATTGATAAGCCTAACAAATTAAGTAATAGTAATTTTTTCAAAACGATATGTTTTTGTCTATTTATTGAGTCCGCGAAATTATTCATTTTCGCTCTATCATACAATCAATTAAGTAGTTTAGTCAACATATTTCCACTTATATACCTATGTTATCGGTAATAGCGGTGCAATATACATTCTGAATCATCTTTCAAATCAAAAAAAATAAATATCATGGTATGAAGATCATAATTTCACTTATAAAAAAATACCATTTTTATACCATATTCATGGTATTTCCACCACTCTCTATCATTAGTAACTTTGCAGTACAATAAAAGACTTAATAATTAAGAGGACAAAATATATGAGAAAGGTGCTTACAAACACCACTGTGATACTTCTGCTTGGCGTGACGGCTGGTATCATACTGGGCAATTTCGCAAATGAGGAAATAATAAAGGTAATACAACCGATAAAGCATATTTCGGGACAGATAATAATGTTTATGGTTCCGCTTATCATTCTCGGCTTCGTAACACCGTCAATAGCAAGACTTAAAGGTAATGCATCCAAACTTCTTTCACTTGCGGTCTGTCTTGCCTACCTTTCATCTGTCGGAGCAGCTTTATTTTCAATATTCGTGGGATATAATATAATCCCGTTACTTAATATTGAAACCGCAGCAGAAACAGGACGTTCTCTTCCGGCTATGTTGTTCCGTATTGATATACCACCTGTAATGTCGGTTATGACTGCTCTTACACTTGCCATAACGGGCGGACTATCTGTGATATGGACAAAATCAGAGGCATTTGCCAAACTCCTTGATGAGTTTCAGAAAATGGTACTATCCATAGTAAATAAGATACTTATACCGATACTTCCTGTATTCATAGCATCAAATTTTGCAATATTGGGTTATGAAGGCACTCTTAACAGTCAGTTTCCCGTGTTCTTCAAAGTAATATTCATAGTACTTGCAGGACATTTCGTGTGGCTTGCCATATTATATACTATAGCCGGTATATATTCCGGCAAAAATCCGTTAAGGGTATTACGCCATTACGGACCGGCCTATCTTACAGCCGTCGGCACAATGTCATCGGCCGCAAGCCTGGGAGCGGCGTTGAAGTCAGCAAAGAAAAGTGATATACTCAGAAATGACGTAACCGATTTCTCGGTGCCTCTTTTTTCAAATATTCATCTTTGCGGATCTGTACTTACAGAAGTGTTTTTCGTACTTACAGTATCACAGATAGTTTACGGCACACTTCCGTCAGTATCTTCGATGATACTCTTCGTATTGCTTCTTGCCATATTTGCCATAGGAGCTCCGGGAGTTCCGGGAGGTACAGTGATGGCATCACTCGGACTTATAATATCCGTACTTGGATTCAGTGAAGCCGCAACGGCATTACTGCTTACGATATTCGCTTTGCAGGACAGTTTCGGTACGGCATGTAACGTAACCGGCGACGGAGCATTATCTCTGATAATGACTACCTACGCCAATAAAAAAGAAATTAAAGAGAATAAGATAAATAAAGAACTTCAGCCAGCTGCCTGATAAAAAGGCTGAATAAGAATTTATATTTTTTGTTGTAATAATATTATTGACAGCCCGTGAGGGTCACAAATAATGTATGTATGTAATAGTATGATCAGAAGGTGGTGGAAAAGAAGGCAGGAATATGAAGAAAGATCCGTTGACAGTTTAAAGCTGAAAACGGATCTTTTATTTTTTTACCGGCTTATGAATTATAAACGCGGTTTTCATATCTTATCACTTCATACAAAAGCAGTCTTAGCTTATTATACTCCAGTCAACTTTTTTCTGAAACAGTTTCTGTAGTCTTTTCTCAAGAATGAAATTCTCCGGAAGCTGAAGTCCCGGATCCTTATCTATTATCTCCTGAGCCAGATCACGGGCAAACTGAAGTATCTGTCCGTCTTTTGCAAGGTTGGCTATCTTCAGATCGAATGCCACGCCGCTCTGCTGAGTTCCCTCAAGATCCCCGGGACCACGAAGCTGAAGATCGGCTTCAGAAATCTCAAAACCATCATTGGTACGAACCATGATCTCCATTCTTTTACGCGTATCCTGCGACAGCTTATGAGATGTCATAAGAATACAGTACGACTGCTCCGCCCCTCGTCCTACTCGTCCGCGAAGCTGATGAAGCTGAGAAAGCCCGAAACGTTCGGCACTTTCAATAATCATAACCGAGGCATTCGGTACATTCACTCCTACCTCGATCACCGTTGTGGCAACCATGATATGAGCTTCATGATTTACGAAAAGCTGCATCTGCGCTTCCTTATCGACAGGTTTCATCTTTCCGTGAACCATACATACCTTATATTCCGGAAATACCTCTTTTATATTTTCAAATCCCTGTTCAAGATTCTTGAAATCAAGTTTTTCATTCTCCTCGATCAGAGGATACACCACATAAACCTGACGTCCCAGCTCTAACTGCTTTCTTACCGAAGAATAAAGCGTCGAACGCTTATTGTCAAACTGATGTATCGTCTGAATCGGTTTACGTCCCGGAGGAAGCTCATCGATAACCGAAACATCAAGATCACCATAAACAGTCATAGCCAGAGTTCGCGGAATAGGTGTCGCTGTCATAACAAGCACATGAGGCGGCTTGACATTCTTTCGCCACAGCTTGCTGCGCTGTTCCACTCCGAAACGGTGCTGTTCGTCGATAATCACCATTCCCAGATTCTGAAACTTCACGACAGGTTCAATAAGAGCATGAGTTCCTACCACAAAATGAATCGAGCCGTCCTGAAGCCCGGCATGTATATATTCACGTTGTTTCTTTCTTGTCGATCCTGTAAGGAGCACGATCTCAAGTCCCGTACCTTCAAGCAGTTTTTTTATCCCCTCATAATGCTGTGTCGCGAGAATCTCAGTCGGAGCCATAAGGCAGGCCTGAAAACCATTATCGACAGCCATAAGCATTGTCATAAGGCCGACAAGGGTCTTTCCGCTTCCTACGTCTCCCTGAAGAAGACGGTTCATCTGACGCCCGCTTCCCACATCTACACGTATCTCTTTAAGCACACGTTTCTGGGCACCGGTCAGTTCGAAGGGAAGATTATTCTTATAGAAACTGTTGAAATAATGTCCTATGGATTTAAACACAAAGCCACCGAGTTTATTTCTTCTAAGTGCCGAATATCTTATGATATTAAGCTGAAGATAGAAAAGCTCTTCAAACTTCAATCTCATCTGGGCCTTCTGAAGCAGATCAGGAGATTCCGGAAAATGGATATTCTTAATCGCTTCATTCAGATAAATCAGATGCATACGGCTTATGATATATGCGGGAAGAGTCTCGGTCATTGCTCCTGGCATATTTTTCAGTAATGTGAAGATAACCTTCTGAAGAGCCTTCGAGTTAAGAAACGAATTTTTCATCTTCTCCGATGTATTGTAATACCCTTGCAGACCGACACTCTTATCAAGATCGTTGTCAATAGGATCTATCTCCGGATGAGCTATATTATAGCTGTGATTAAAAAGAGCCGGTTTTCCAAAAAGAGTGTATTCCTCTCCCGGCTTATATTTTTCCTCTATAAACTTAATCCCCTTAAACCAGACCAGCTCAATAACGCCTGTGCCATCGCTGAAACGTGCCGTAAGACGTGCTCCACGACCCTCTCCCACTTTTTCATAAGAAAGAATCTTTCCACGAAGCTGAATAAAAGGCATCGCGCCGCCGTTAATTTCACGAATCGTGTAAGTGCGGCTGCGGTCGATATATTTATAAGGGAAATAATATATCAGATCCTCCGCCGAACGTATATTGAGCTCCTGCATAAGCAGCTCGGCACGGCGCGGACCGACACCTTGTAAATATTTTATGTCTCTTTTAGACAGATCTATCATAAAAAACAGGTAATACTAAAAAGAATAATAATTATAAAAACAGTTCGGCAATGCGAAGATCAAAAGGTGTCGTGATCTTTATATTCTCACGGTTGCCCTCTACGCATACCACTTTATTTCCGTTAGCTTCAAACACGGAAGCATCGTCGGTAAACTTGTCTGAAAACGGAAGATCATAACAGCTCAGCAGAATATCAGATATAAAGACCTGCGGAGTCTGTACGCATTTTATTTTTGAACGTTCAATATGACGGGATTCCCTGTTATTGTCCATCTCCCTCAGCGAGTCAATGGAATCGATCACAGGAATAGCGCCACCCGATTCACTGGCGGCAACAAAAGCTCTGTCAATCACTTCATGCGACACAAGAGGACGCACTCCGTCATGAATACCCACAAGAGCACCTTTAGGAACAAGTGAAAGACCGTTTTTCACAGAGTGAAAACGCGTTTCTCCTCCCTTTACAAGGGTATGAGAAAGAGTGAAATCAAATTTATCGCACAATTGATTCCAGAACCCGAAATGAGATTCCGGCAATACAAGTATTATGTTTATAGAATTATCGTAATTGAAAAAGCACTCTATCGTATGCATAAGGACAGGTTTGCTTTTTACCTCTATAAATTGTTTGGGAAGCTCACCGCCCATTCGTAAACCTTTACCGCCGGCTACGATGACTATATATTTATCCATAAAATAAACTCTCTGTTTTTACGCTACAAAGATACTTAAAAAGAAGATTGTTAGGATTTAATATTTCATTATAACCGGGATTCAAATTATAAAATGTCTTTTTAAATATCGCGAGGCTTCTTTATGAATCACCATATCATTTATGCGATCACCGGTAAAGGTGCATCCGGCTGACGGAAAAGGCTCATCAGGACTCTTTCCGGCATACGACAGATCTGCGTCCGTAATCCGGCCGTATTCTTCGCGGGGATCTCCGGTTATATTGATAAATAATAAATTCTTATTGATGTCTGTTCCAGAAGAGTTCGGCACCGGCATCCCATCCCTCTGCTATTGTTCCGAAACCATCTCCAAAACCATGGCGCATGCCTTCAAAAATATGAAGCTCGGCATCAATGCCAAGTTTCTGTAATTCCTCTGTTCTCTTTTTCATCAGTGAAGGATATGCTTCCTCATCTTTCGATCCGACCACCGAATATGTCGGCGGATCGTTCTGTGTAAACTGGGTATGTCCTGTATATGCAAGAATGACCGTAGAAGGTCTGTTTTTTACATAATTACCGAAAGCTGCAGGTGATGAAGAAGCTATAGTGGCTACCATACGCCCTCCCGCAGAACTTCCCCATAAAGAATAATCATTATTCTCCATGCCAAGTTCCTTCATATTTCCTAGAATAAAATCTATTGAAGCCGAAAGATCCTCATAAGCATGATGTGCGCCTCCTACACGGTACTGAAGTACAAATGCATTATATCCTTTTTTCTGAAGTTTTATAGCATAAGGAAAAGCTTCATGCACGGATGCGATATATGAAAAACCGCCTCCTGCACATATCACGGCAAACGGTGATTTCGGGTTTCCTTTGAAGAAAAACAGTCCGGTTGATTTTTTTCTCGGATCCTTCTGCGTTTCATCATTGTCATAGTAATTATAAAACAGAAGTTTCTGCTCCTGTGCAAGATCTGTCATCTCATTGATTATTTCCACAGAATGAGATGCGTTGACATAATTATGATATGGCATCAGTGTGGCAATATCTCCAAGAGGCATTGCCTCATCGTAATTGTTTCGGTCAAGAGGAAGAATAAAACGGGCATATCCTGAAAACTCCCTGATGCCGAGAACATCACAGATAGAATTTTTTACTGTAAGAGACATAAAATAGTTGATAATACATTCTTAAAGGCATATCTTTCCGGGAATTTCATAAAGAAAAAAGCCTTTTTACTGTCTTTCTTAATAACACACAAAGCACTGAAAAAGACCATGTTCTAAATAATAAATGTTGTTATAAAATGCTTTAGAGCAAAGATATTTTTCAGAATATGTAAATGACTGACTAATTATGTATGATTATGAAGTTTTTTACTGATTTGTATAATAAGATCGACATCAGGAAGCCGCATAATGACAAGGAATAATATTTACAGAATAAACAATAATGGCAAATACTAGTTATTAGAATATATTTTAATCTTTATTTATTAAAAATTTAAGACACATTCTGAATAATATTTAAGTATGGAAAATTTCAAACTACAAAACGGAGTTCTTATTCCCTCAATAGGATTCGGAACATGGCAAATGTTTGATGAAACAGTTGCTGTAAAGGCAGTGACAGATGCCATTGGAGCAGGCTACAGACATATCGATACCGCTACGATTTACAGAAATGAGAAAGCTGTCGGCGAAGGGATAAGGAAAAGCGGAATTGACAGAAAAGAGATCTTCGTAACAAGTAAGGTATGGAATACCGAACGTGGATATGATAAGACACTTAAAGCTTTTGAAAAAACGATGGATGAACTTGATATCGGTTATCTTGATCTCTATCTTATTCACTGGCCTGCCGATCCTCATCAGTATCCTGACTGGAAAGATCTTAATTTTGAAACCTGGTGCGCTCTTGAAGAGATCTATGCAAAGGGGGTTGTCAATGCAATAGGTGTGAGTAATTTTCTTCCTGTCCATCTGGAGCCTCTTATGTATTCGGCCAAAGTAATGCCGATGGTCAATCAGATAGAATATCATCCGGGATATATGCAGAATGAATGTGTTTCTTTCTGTCATAAAAACAATATCGTGACAGAAGGATGGAGTCCGCTCGGTATGGGCAAGCTTCTTGATAACGAAATCTTAAAAGGAATAGCTGATAAATATGGTAAATCTACAGCTCAGATATGTATCAGATGGTCATTACAGAATAAGGTTATCCCTCTTCCAAAATCAGTACATCCGGGACGAATAAAAGATAATCTTGATGTTTTCGATTTTGAGATATCGTCGGAAGATATGAAAAAGATAGATAATATGGCAGAAACGGGATGGTCAGGACTTGCGCCGGGAAGTATTGATTTCTGAAAAAGCAGTAAACTTCTTATTTTATTTTTTGGTTATTCATATAAGTAACCATTAAAATAATTTTGCAAAGATGAGTATCAAATTAAAATACCCCGTTCTTCTCGTACACGGACTTGCAGCAGTTGATAATGCCTTTTTCTGGGGAAGGATCCCCGAAAAGATGGAAAGTGAAGGAATAAAAGTCTATCACGGCCAGGCTGAAGCATGGGGTACGATAGAAACTAACGCTAAGTATCTGTCAGAAAGAATTGATGAGATACTCAAAAAAGAGAAATGTGATAAAGTAAATATTATAGCCCATTCAAAGGGCGGCCTTGATTCACGATATCTTATAAGTTCGCTGGGTTATGGAGATAAAGTGGCAAGTCTTACAACAATCTCCACACCTCATAAAGGTTCGATTATAGCAGATTATATATTGTCAAATGATATTTTCTTCCGTCCTTTTGTAAAGGATTTCGTAAATATCATGGTTAAACTGTATGGCGACAATTCTCCGGAACCATACAGTATACTTAACGAACTTTCCACAGAGAATATACGAAAGTTTAATGAAGAAAATAAAGATGTGCCCGGAGTATATTACAGCAGTTATTTTTCAGTCATGAAAAAATGGACCGATAATGTCACATTCTATCCCACTTATCATTACCTCAGAAAACATAGTGTGATAAATGACGGTGTGGTATGTCTTGACTCCGCAAAATGGGGCGAGGACTTCACACTTATAGAAGGAGACAAAAGTGAAGGTATTTGCCATACTGATATGATTGACGTTACAAGACATAAAATAAGCGGTGTCGATATACCTGAAGTTTATCTCGACATCGCTAAAAAACTGGAGAAAAAAGGTTTTTAAAGTTAACTGTCACAGCTGCTTCATGGACCAATGACAGCGGCCTCAAACGATAGATATATCAACAATTTATACACCGGGAGAATAAGATTCTACTATATACAAATCTATTTTTGGATAACGTGCTGAAATCTCATCAATGATAGTTTTAACATCTTCCCATTTTAAACCTCCAAGACCTGCTCCGATAGCAGGTAATGCTATAGATTTTACATTGTCGTTGGTGGCCAGTTCGCACATAGCTGTCAATGATCTGTCTATATTCTCTAATGTCGCCTTGGTCCTCCACGTTAATTGAGTTCCCAGATTATAAATATGTCTGTTTTCTTCATACTTATAATCAAAAACATCTCCGGGATGAAATTCTTTTTCAGCACACAGTTTTTTATAATCGATATACATTTGCGGGAACTTATTTTTAAATTGTAATGCAATCCCTTTTCCCATTGCACCTGCACAATTACATCCATGCGCATAACCTTGAACTTCTAAAGCAAAAATATTTCCTTCCGGTATATATTTAATCATTTTAATTTCTCTCTATATTAATTCAAATTCATCTATTAAATAAAATCATCAGTTCCACATTCTATAAACGTGAACTTTCAGATCCACTAATACCCGACATGTCCGGAGTTTAAAATTGAATATAATTCTATTATTCCCAAAATTTTCTCATTGATTTCTTTTATTGTATAATAAATTCGTTCTTTGGTGTCACAGAAAGCAGACAGAATTACATTTTTCAACGACATTCTGCTTAAACAATTTAATTTGTAATTATTATGAATTGGAAATATTTAAAAGATAAAATATATTTTTCGGATGGGTCTTTACGTGATATCTTTATATCTGACACAACTTGTTCTGATTGGGAGAAATGGGTTCAGTATGTAAATAAGAATCATCATGTAGAATGGTACAATTCCAAAACTGATAAATACGAAACCTCTATTGATTTTAAAATTATACAGGAATTTTGGCATGGTATCATCGATATTTGTCCCACTTCAAGTATTTTCATTAAAGAAATACAAATTAATGTACATTTTTGGGGAGATTCAGAAATAGAGAATGATATAGATCCGGAGCAGATTAACTCTCTCGAAGACAATCTTGCTTTAATCACATATATGTCAGAGATATCTGATTTGCTTAATAAAGAAGTATTATTAACTCCCGAGAATTATCATGAAATATGTCTTATCAGAGTCAATATAAATAATATCGAATTTGCTTAAAGATTTATTTAAGACCACCTAAAAAACAAAAAGCTGAAATTAGCGATGTTACTTTATTCATCACTAATTTCAGCTTTCTTATAACTGTTTATTATAACTGCTCCTTTATCTGTTCGTAAGCCTTTTCAAAGCGTTCCACGTTATCGCCGCGAAGAGGATAATCGCGCATAGGAAGTAAAGGGAATAGCTTTATACGATAGTTATTTACATGTCTTGGTTTTGCACAGATGTCATTAAAAGCCTTAGGATTGACAGGCTGATAATATGGCATAATATCCTGAATACCGGTACGGCGCGGTTCGGCACCTTTCAGAAACTGTTCGTCAGCTTCGACAAATCCGCTCTTTTGAAGCCAGTAGTTTGTTTGCTGGGAGAGAGCGAAAATTACCTCTATCTCAGGATTTTGCTGAAGCACCCATTTAATATGTTCCACACCTTTCAATGCTTTCTGCTCAGGAATCAAAGTTCTTTTTCCTTTTGCCGGGCGTTCTAAAGTATCGCAGCAAAGACATGTAACATATACCTCATCATATTTATATTTAAAATCAGAAAGATCTTCAACCATTTCAAAAAGCCTTTTGGCTTCCATGTAACGGCTTCTTTCACCTAAATCATAAGGCATTTTTCTGAAATAGTAATCCGTAAACATTACATATTGCGGAAGTGTATCGCTCCATTGCAGGTTAGGATCCTCTCCTATAATCAGAACCTTAGCTATCTCTTTTGGTTTCCAGTCTTTTGATCTCATTGTAATATGGTATATTTTTTTCAAAGGTAGGCAGAATATTCTTATCCGTTCTATCGGGAGTGTTATAACAACATAAATAAGGATAATATCTTAACATGTGATTATCACAGGTCAACCTGAGTGTTATTACTAAAAGGATAGTTGTGAATATTCTATTTTATATAAATAAAACAGGGATCCGCCGCAGAAGCAACAGATCCCTGATTCTTTATTATAAATTTTCCCTGTAGTTATTTTTATTTGTCTAGTTTGAAATCTTTCTTTCCGATAAGATTACCGTCAGCGAAGATATCTACCCTGTACATTCCTGGAGAAAGGAATTCTTCGATATTCCAGTACATGATAACAGGTTGTTCGTCTCCTGTATATTCAACCATTTTCTTTACTGAGTAATTAATCTCTCTGTCTTCAAATCTGAAAAGATTATTACGGTCTTTGATAAGCACCTCTTCGTCAGGACGGACAATTCTTACGAAAATATCCTTCTCTCCTACTTCAGCAGTAATATTTTTAGAAAGTGTAAAGCTCACTTTCAGCATTTCGGCACGGCTTATCTTATCTGTTGATTTATTTCTTTTGGTAAGTCCTTCTGTTGAAATTCCGACAGCATCAAGTTTTGAAGCAAGTGTAACCTGTCTTTCAAGAACTTCTTTCTGAGTTTTCAGAGCTGTTGCACTGCGGGCTACTTCCTGATATTTACGTGTAACCTCCTCATTTTTCTTCTGAAGACGGGCATTCTCCTGATTAAGAGAATCAACCTGTTCTATATATGAACGAAGTACTGTACGTACTACTCCAAGTTCTTTCTTAAGTTCATTTATACGTTTTGCGTTGGTAGCTTTTGTCGTTTTCAGTTCTTCAACAAGTCTCTGAACTTTAAGTCGTTCATTCTCAAGTTTGTCAAGTAGCGAGTCGTTGTTGACATTCAGCTGATATCCTTCATATTGAATTGCAAGCTGTGAATACTCGTCAGCAAGCTGTTCTTTTTCAATTTCATACTGCTGAGTCATTTCCTCTATCTGTCTGTTATTCTTCAATAATGCGATTGATAAGCCTATTACTAATAAAGATGCAAAAACTGATGAAACTCCTATTATGATTTTAGATTTCTTAGTCATACTTATAATTGAAAATTAGCGGTGTAAAGGTATTAAATTAACACTCAAAATCAATGATGTTTTTAGTTATCTTAAATTAGAGTCTGTCATTTTAAGGTATGTTTAACTTAAAAACTTATATTTCAGTGATTTTAATTTTACCGTTAATATAAGACCATTCTTTCAAACAATTATTCCGGCTGAATATATTTTTAATATCATAAATAAATATTTGCTTTTATTTTGATTTTAAGTATTATATAATTACTTATTATTCAAAATCTATATGGTCCGGAATTAATTGCATTTTTCAAGTTCTCAATTATTATTTCAAACCGGATATAATATTTTATATTATAACTATATATCTGCTAATATAAAAATATCAAGAGGAAAAACCGCCATCTGTAACAAATGTTACACATAATACTTTACTCAGCCTTTAAATTTGCATCAAAAGAATAGGAAAAATGAAAAGAAAAATAATATCTATAAATGAAGACTTATGTAACGGATGCGGTAAATGCGTGAAAGGATGTCATGAGGGCGCATTACAGATGATTGATAATAAAGCAAGAATAATAAGCGAACTTTATTGCGACGGTTTGGGCGCGTGTATAGGAGATTGCCCGGTCGGTGCTATTTCTATAGAAGAACGCGAAGCGGAACCTTATGATGAGATTGCCGTAATGGAGCGTCTTATTCTTAAAGGAGAGGATACAATAATAGCACATCTGAAACATCTTAAGGATCATGATGAAACAGAGTATTTAAATCAGGGAATAGAATATATCAGAGAACATAAACAAGATATGGATTTGAGTAAAATAGAAGAAAAGAAGAAAATGGCATGTGGATGTCCCGGATCGATGGCAAGATCGTTTACTGCTCCGGCAACAGCTACCTTTACACGGGCAAATGATAATGTCGTTCAGTCAGCATTAAGCCACTGGCCGGTACAGCTACATTTACTTAATCCCTCAGCAGGTTATTTTTCAGGAGCAGATGTAGTACTTGCTGCAGATTGTACCGCTTATGCTTTTGCCGATTTTCATGAACGTTTTCTTAAAGGAAAAAAACTTGCAATAGCATGTCCTAAACTCGATATCGACAAGGAGGTCTATGTTGAAAAATTAACCGAGATGATAGATTCCTCGAAGATAAATACTCTGACTGTGATAATAATGGAAGTTCCCTGCTGCCGTGGCCTGATGCAGATAGCAGGTATGGCAGTAGGCAAAGCAAAAAGAAAGATTCCGGTTAAACAGATTATCGTCGGAGTACAGGGAAATATTGTAGAAGAATGTTGGGTATGATAATTAAATAAGAGTATAATTAACAATGTTTTTGTGTGGTAAATAAAGAAAGAGGATGCATAAATTTAATTATGTATCCTCTTTCTTTATAAATTTATTTACTCAGGAACTATGATATCTAATGTTGTCGACGGTAACATCACATTATTTACTTTTTCAGTAACAATGTCACTTTCCAGTCGGAGAATAACCGACTTTCTGATATCGGCAGAAGAAGCTGCAAACATAATGCTGTATTCACCTTTGTCTGCAACCCAGCAACTTGTTTTTTCATTAAAGGAAGCAAGATCGGAAGGTGTGATTTCCCAGGAAAGTGTCTGAGACTCTTTATGATTCAACAGTTCCGTTTTGGCAAATCCTTTAAGTTCTTTAGCAGGTTTTGAATAATCTGAATTCTCAGGTGCGGAAATATATAACTGCACTATCTCTTTTCCCGCTGTTTTACCTGTATTTGTTACCGTAACAGATACAATATAATTATTTCCTGTTGTTGTTTTGATTACAGGATCATTATAGCTAAATGATGTATATGAAAGTCCGAACCCGAAAGGAAAAGAGACATTACGGTGAAATGTATCGAAATATCTGTATCCTACATATATATCATCATTATAACAGGTGTAATCTATATTTTTTACAGGTACGGCATCTTTCTTTTCTTCATCATTACCAAAGTCGGGAATCTCATCCGGTTCAATGTCTTGCTCAACCGGGAAATCCGGAGAGGAAGAATAATCTTCATATTTAACAGCAAAAGTCATCGGAAGTTTTCCGCTCGGGTTCTGCAGGCCGCACAATATATCTGCAACTGCATGTCCGGCTTCCTGTCCGGGCTGCCATGCAATAAGAATGGCATCTGCATATTCTTTCCAGGATGCAGTCTCTACAACGCCTCCTATATTAAGTATTACAATAAGCTGTTTATCCTTATCCCTGAAAACAGACGAAATTTGTTTTATAAGTGTCAGCTCCTCTTTCGAAAGATTAAAATCATCATCTATTCCCCGATCAGTGAATTCTCCCGATTTACGCCCTATGGTGATTATCGCAATATCATTTTCTTTTGCTTTTTCTTCTATAAATACTGAATCAGGCATAAATTCCGGCACTCTGTATATATCGGTCAGTTGAGAAATAAAGTCTGTCTTTTCATTACGTTTTGAAAGATTGTCTTTTATATAATCATCATAAACCTGAATCAAACCGGGATCAGGTATAAAGTATCTGCTTTTAAGTCCTTCAATAAGTGATACTGTGTGCATATTATTTACTTTTCCGCTTCCTGATCCTCCGGAGATGAAATCATAGGAAGAGATCCCAAAAACAGCAATCTTCAACACAGACCTTCTGAAAGGAAGCACTCTGTCATTATTGGAAAGTAAAACCATACCTTCAGCTGCAGCTTTCCTTGAAACTTCAGCATGGTTTTTAAGATCCGGTTTATCTGAATATTTATATTCATTGAAGACAGGAGTTTTCTCAATAAGATTAAGAATCTTCGTTACTGATTTATCTATTGAATTTATATCGGTTGTCTTATTATCTAAAGCAGCTGATATAGATTTTCTCTGTGCATCGGTTCCCGGCATAAGCAGATCATTGCCTGCATTTATCTGTGCCGTTGCATCATTTCCGCCAAACCAGTCTGTCATGACGACACCACGGAAATGCCATTCGTTTCTTAAAATATCAGTAAGAAGAGGATGACTTTCTGATGTATAAGTTCCGTTTATAAGGTTATATGATGTCATTATACAATGAGGCTCTGATTCTTTCACTGCAATCCTGAAACCTCTGAGATATATTTCTCTCAATGCTCTAGCCGTAATACGTACATCATTTTCTGTTCTGTTTGTCTCCTGATTATTTGCGGCTAAATGTTTTAAAGTTGCGGAAACTCCGTTAGTCTGTATTCCTATCGCTATTGCCGCTGCTATTTTGCCCGAAAGATAAGGATCTTCTGAAAAATATTCGAAATTCCGTCCGCAGAGAGGATTTCGCTGTATATTAAGAGCGGGAGCAAGAAGTATATCGATGCCATATTCAAGAGCTTCACGTCCCATAGCTTCACCGACTTCTTTAGCCAGAGCAGGATCCCAGCTTGAAGCAACAAGAGTAGGTATTGGAAATGCCGTACAATAATAAGTTTCGGTATTCTCATTTCGCGTAGCAGAAATTCTTAATCCGCTGGGACCGTCGGCCATGATAACTGACGGTATGCCGAGACGGGGAACAGAATGTGTAGTGCCTGCAGCTCCGGCTACTGTATTCTGTGCATAACCGATTACTTCACGAACAGCGCCAAATCCCGCCATGCCGGTACCGGTCAGTAGTGAAATCTTTTCTTCAACTGTCATAGATTTCATAACTTCTTCATCAGAAGCTATTCCCAACTGTGGCAAAAGTTTATTATATGTAACTGCGGAATCGGGATTTTCCATAATTTATAATTCATTTATTTTATCATAATGATAGAACAAAGGCGGCATCGGTGATAAATCAAAATAATCCATATTATGGATTTGTAATGAGAAATAAACAAGGTCATCATAATTATGATATAATCTCTGAAGAATATCATTATTGTCGTATATCTCGCGACAAATTTCGTCAGAAACATCGAATTCAGCTTTACCGTCAGCACGCACCGATATGTTATTATTCATTGACAGTATTTCAACAAACGGATTTCTGCGGAGCTGATGATAAACTTCTTTATGGGGAGCGGTCGCAAAATAAAGTTTTGTACCGCATTGCTTCATAATCTGAAAAACACGCATTTTAGGTTTTTCATTTTCTACTGTCGCAAAAGCAACATCATTATTCTTTTTCAAAAAATCAAGTGCTTTTTCCATAATATTTCAATTTTAGATTTACAAAAATTACAGATGACAGTGTTTTCGTTTATGTCATCTGTAATAAATGTAATAATGAATTATCTTGTTAATAGTTTATTTTTTAACTTTTTTCTCTAACATATATTTAAATTGTCGATTAATAAGCTACAGTGAAACGCTCCTGATGATGCACAGGATTTTCAAGTTCATCGACCATGGCAACGGCAAAATCTTCTACTGAAATAAAGCTTTCACCTTTATCATCTACAAGCAGGTCATCTTTTCCGACACGATATTTTCCGGTTCTTATTCCCGGTTTAAGATTTCCGAGATTTGCTGCAGGTGAAAGGAATACCCAGTCGATATCCTTTTCTTTAATAAGAGTATCAAGATAAAATTTACCAAGCGATTTTACTCCCGGAAGCCATTCAGCAGGAAGAGCACCGGAATCGACAAGTCTTAATCCCGGTTTTACAAATAAAGTTCCCGCACCGCCTACGATAAGAAAACGTTTTACGCCTGATTTCTTAACGGCATCAAGTATTTCAGGATATACACGAAGAGTATCTTCATATATATTAGGATTTGTCCAACCCGGGTTATAGGCACTGATCACGGCATCTTTACCTTTACAGATATTAATCAGTTGTTCTTCATTTTCTACGTCAGCTTTCTCAACGGTAAGATTCGGGTTGATAATTTTAATTTTTGAAGGGTCTCTGACTACTGCGGTAACTTTATTGCCACGGTTTAATAACTCATTAAGTATTGCGTTTCCAACGAAACCTGATGCTCCTATTAAAACTACATTTTTCATATTTAATGCTTTTAAATCTGTTTATCTTCAATACAAACGTAACAAAATAGCTATTGTATATCAACAAGTTACAAGTCAGAAAGTTAGTTTCACACAGGTAACTAATATTGATTATTAGATATTTAAAAATTGATTTTTAAATATCTTTGACGTTTATTATTATTGATACAGACAAATTATATATGTTAATTGATTATGAAAAAAAGCGGTTCTGATATTGCATTCTTTATGCAATATCAGAACCGCTTTTATCATGAAAAACAACCGTTAAAGGAAAAAAGAATCTAATTAGATCTGTTGTCCACCGTATCATGATAAATCGTTTCAAGAATCTCCTTATCTATATCTGTCAGTTCGAGATTTCGTCTTGACATCATTCTTTGAGCAGCCTGGAAAAATTTTGAAGGAATTACATCTGTAAAACCGGCATTACCACCTTCGGAAAATGAAGCTATATAGGTACGAGGAAAACCTGAACCGAATATATTACATCCTACACCTACAAGCGTAGCGGTATTGAACATCGTGTTTATTCCGGCTTTAGAGTGATCACCCATAATAAGACCACAGAACTGAAGACCTGTTTTCATAAATCTGAAATGCTTATAGTTCCATAGCTTTATCTCAGAATAGTCGTTCTTAAGATTTGAAGTATTTGTGCCGGCCCCGAGGTTACACCACTGACCAATTACGGCATTACCGAGAAAGCCTTCATGAGCTTTATTGGCATATCCGAACATTACTACATTATTCAGCTCGCCTCCAACTTTGCAATATGGGCCAAGAGTTGTTGCTCCGTATATTTTGGAATTCATATTCACTACAGCATGTTCACATGCTGCAAAAGGGGCACGAATAGAAGAACCTTCCTGAATCTCAACATCCGATCCGATATAAACCGGTCCTCCTTTAAGATTAATGTTTACATATTCCATTGTCACCCCTTTTTCAATAAAAAGTTTAGGTGTGCCGTCGGCAAAATATCTTTCACCTATTATGTTTACCGTATCGCTCACAGGTTCCGATTCACGGTTCTCTGTAATGACCTTAAAGTCATTTTCAAGAGCTAAATGGTTCTTAGCAAAAATATCCCATACATTCTCAATCAGAAGAACATCACTTTCCGTTACAATCTTTTTTGTAAATGCAGATTTTTCAAAAGATTCAAGAGATCCGCGAAAAGCAATGATATTATCATTGAAAAGAAGAGCATCGCCGGTTTCCAGGGAAGCTACTTCTGCGGCAAGCATAAGTGAGGGAGTTATATTGGCAGAAATGAAGATATTGTCTTCTTCTGTCTTTAGAGGATATTTTTTACTGAGATATTCCTGTGTAAGCCAGGAATAAACTCCGGGAAGAGCTCTTTCCCACTTTTCTCTTATTCGAAGTATTCCGAACCTTATCTCTGATACCGGGCGCGTAAAGCAAAGTGGCAGAAGCTGCACCCGTATTTCAGGATCAAATAATATTATATTCATAGTAAACAAGTTTCTTATCAGTGGTTTTTACTGAAAATCAGTCTCTTTATGGTAAAGTTAAGATTTTAAATAAAAAAAGCACGCCTTTAGGGCGTGCCTGTATGTTAAATAGGAATATATTATCCGTAGACAATATGTCCTTCTTCGTCTGTATTTTCAGAAACGAAGCTTTTGTTGTATTGTGTCATGCCACGAAGAGACATACCCATTGAAGAGAAACCTCCGTCATGGAAAAGATTCTGCATAGTCACTTTCTTTGTAAGATCAGAGAACATTACGATACAGAAATCAGCACATTCTTCTGCTGACGCGTTACCAAGAGGCGACATACGGTCGGAGAAATCGAAAAGACCGTCGAAACCTTTAACCCCGCTTCCTGCAGTTGTCATAGTAGGGGACTGAGAAATTGTATTTACACGAACACCTTTTTCACGTCCGTAGATATATCCGAAGCTGCGAGCGATAGACTCAAGAAGAGATTTCGCATCAGCCATATCATTGTATCCGAAGAAAGTACGCTGAGCAGCAACATAAGAAAGAGCAAGAATTGA
>CAMTON010000046.1 GCA_947074105.1 uncultured Bacteroidales bacterium | reverse complement strand
AGCATCTGACTGTTAATCAGAGGGTCGCTGGTTCGAGCCCAGCCTGAAGAGCAAAAGAGTTCGTGATTTTCACGGACTCTTTTTGTTTTTATACCATAGCCCGAATATTTCAATAATTGCTAAAATCTTCAATAGCATTGCAGGCGCAGATTACTCCATTGACTATACAGTCGGATTCAACATCACTTCTATCTTAATTTATCGGAATCCACAATTTCAACATCACAAAAAACATATTAAGGGACAAAAGGACATACAATCTTTTTCTCTATAATATCTTCTCCCGTCCTGCATCTGATATACAGGATATAAATCCCCGGAACAATCCTTCTTTCACTCAATGAAATGATATCAACGAAAAGAGAACCATAACTTCCAATTTCAAAATTGCTGTAAGGCCGTACGACCTCAATTCCCTTTGAGCTGAAAACAGACATATCTATCATGTTACCGTCATTTTCGAGAGAATAGTTGATAGTTACAAGCGACTGAGGATATCCTTCAGAGATTTTCATATAAGGATAAAGCAGAGAAAAACGCTCCTTCCCTATTTTAAGCGTATCCTGAACAGAAGTAGCTCCGGTTTCGGTATTACGATAACCAGGTGTAGCAAAATTATCTGTTTCATTTCCGGAATACCAGTTTGAAGATACTGATGCGGGAACAGAAAATGAGATACGTTCAAGAGAAACATCTTCGAGAGATATGTTTTTTGCAGTATGAAGCGACTCATTGTATTCAAAACTTTCTATTATCTCTTTGTCGGCATCCGTAACCGCAATTTTTCCACTTTTCTTATTCAATGATGGCATTTTAGAAGGAACTGAAATACGCGGTTTTCCCAGATATCCGAAATGTTCAAAGAGATACTGTGGCGAAAGAGAAACAATAAGATATTTTCCGGGCTCAAAAATGGCCGGCACCGAAGAAAGCGGAATAACCGATGATATTTCCCACTTACTGTCAGGAACACTCAGACATACATTTCTCAGATCAATAAATTTATTTGAAGCATTATACAGCTCTATAAACTGCATATCGTCAGCTGAAGCATTAAAAAGGATCTCTGAAATCTTAACATCACCTTCTTCAGGAAGAATAGTTGTCCCGAATTCAATCTCTCCCGGTGAATAAATACTATTTCCCGAAATGCATCTTATCCCGTCAATATTCACAGAAAACAAAAGATCCTCATCTATTTCTTCCATTTGAAGATCTTTAAACGCCGAAAGATGATCGGATAATGGATAACTGTCAAGTGATACGGAACTGAAGTTAGGAGCATTATTTATAAGATCTATCCCATTGACTGACGAGGCATCCATATTCTTTGAAAACGCTATTTCGGCATTTCCGAATTTATCAATATAATGGGCCTTCATATACGGCAGTTCCTCATCCGGATTATCATAACAAACGCTGTTGGCTCTGCCCGGAGTTCCTCCGGAAGGATCGCTTGAAGCAATCCAGTTGGCTGCTGAAGGATAAACATTATTTATATCTATCACTTCAAGCGAAAATCCTCCCGCCGATTTATCCTTATCCCGATACCATTTATTTGAATATTCCGCAAAATGGATAAGATCGCCATTCTTATTTTCAAGATGAATCAGTTTCCCGGTATTATTAAGAACGGGAAAAGATGTTACGGGATAGATATTTATATCTTCATCAAACTGACTTATCTTACCTGCATTACAGAAAGCAATAAACTCTCCCGCATTGATTACAATATCCGGCAAAGCATAACCCTTCAGGTTATAATAATATTTGTATCCGTTAAGACTGACAGCTTTATCGGAACGATTGCAGATTTCAATATACTCGACTTCAGGAAGTGATGCCGCACCATTAGGATTCGCCATAATTTCAGAAAAAACAACGGAACCGAACACTCCGCTCTCTTTCAAACCTCCATAATCAACAATAAAATTATAAAATCCCCATATCAGATTTCCCGCCTTATCCTCAACCGCATAATAAGAAATTGTCTGCATCTCCTTATCAGGAAGATCATCGGCAAAAGTGAGCAGAACAGAAACCGGCGACTGCTGAGAAAAACCTGCCAGAGGCCAGTCGAAATCCACAGACTGAAAAACCGCTCTATCCGTACTTATTTCGTCATTGAAAATGACAAGAATCTCTTTTGAAGAGATTGTCTTTGCCGAACTTATACAGACTTCTGACTGAGATTTTGACACTCCATAGTTTTTATAATTTTCATCAATATTAAAATAATTACCCAAAAGCGTAATTGACGTAAATTCATCAATATTCGAAGAAGATGCATTTATGCATATTGTTGCATTATAAAATGAATAAATACTACATATCAATATTAATTTGTAATAAAAACATATGTTTTTTATAGCAATATTATTTATTTTACGCATAAAAGTTTTATTTTTGCATTTCAAAATTGAAAATGGATACTTATTAATTCCTTGTTTATCTGCATAGAAAATCTGACCGTAACTGAGAAATCACCAATGATAACCTCTACTCTGTCTCATACGGATTAAAGAATGAAGTTGTTACTAAATATTAAATATTACTTCAGTTTTCTCAACAAATAAAGAATTTATAAGTTTGCTTTTTCTAAAAGATTAATAATTCATTACAGTAAAAAGAAAATGAGAATTGCAATTGTTGGCGCCAGTGGTGCAGTAGGACAAGAGTTCCTTCGCGTTTTGGAAGAGAGAAACTTCCCTGCAGATGAGCTTCTGCTATTCGGTTCATCTCGTAGCGCAGGATCAGTGTATAAATTCCGTGGACAGGATATCGTTGTCAAGGAACTTAAACATAATGACGATTTTAAGGGTGTTGATATCGCCTTTACATCGGCAGGTGCAGGAACATCTAAGGAATTTGCTGAAACAATTACGAAACACGGAGCTGTAATGATTGACAACTCCAGTGCATTCCGTATGGACAACGATGTTCCTTTGGTTGTACCTGAAGTTAACGGCGAAGACGCTAAAGACCGTCCACGCAATATTATCGCTAATCCAAACTGTACTACGATTCAGCTTGTGGTAGCTCTTAAACCGATTGAAGATCTTTCTCACATTAAGAGAGTGCATGTTTCAACTTATCAGGCAGCGAGCGGCGCAGGTGCTGCAGCTATGGATGAGCTTGTAAAACAGTATGAAGAGATTCTTAACAATCAGGAGCCTACAGTAAGCAAATTTGCTTATCAGCTTGCTTACAACCTTATTCCACAGGTTGATATGTTTACAGACAACGCATATACAAAAGAAGAGATGAAGATGTTTAACGAAACACGCAAGATCATGCACTCTGACGTTAAAGTAAGTGCTACTTGTGTACGTGTTCCTGTTATGCGCGCTCACTCTGAATCTACATGGATCGAAACAGAACGTCCTGTATCTCTTGAAGAAGCTCGTGATGCTTTCTCAAAAGCAGACGGTGTTGTTCTTATGGACAATCCTGAAAACAAAGAATATCCTATGCCTCTTCACGTTGCAGGTCAGGATCCTGTTTATGTAGGCCGTATCCGTAAAGATCTTTGCGATGAAAACGGGCTTACTTTCTGGTCAGTAAGCGATCAGATCAAAAAAGGAGCTGCTCTTAACGCTGTACAGATCGCAGAATATCTGATTAAAGAAAATGCTTTATAATCTCAATAAAGCAGACAATTATATCTTATAGCAAAAACATCAAAATGAAAGGGTCGGAATTTATTCCGGCCCTTTTTTATTTTATGCGGCAGAGACTGTAAAAACGGCGAAACGGATAAAAATCATGACGGTATAAAAAAGAAATACCCCTGCCCTTTTACGTGGCTCATAAGCAGAGTCAGATCTGACACCGGGAGAAATACTGCCGGCCCGTGCAGGAGATCAGACCGGCCCCGCGACAGTATCCGGTCATGTTGCGTCAGGAGGCCGGATGAGTGGCGACTGAGAAACCTTTTAAAGATTAGGCTATGCAAAGAGCTGCTCCGGAATATCTTATAGTTAATAATTAGTAAAAACCGGAAGTAAATAAGTTTGCTTTATTATGTGAAATATAAGTGATTACTAATTTTACGGATTAAATTTGAAGAACATTTCATTCAGTACAAAATAAACAGAATTTATATAACAGCATTATGCAAAGAAAGTACCCGTTAATAAACAATATCACAGGATGGCTGATGTTTGTAATCTCGGCAATTGTCTATATCATGACAGCAGAGTCAACGGCAAGCTTCTGGGATTGTCCGGAATTTATCACCTCAGCCTATAAACTTGAAGTCGGGCATCCTCCGGGCAATACTTTCTTTAATCTGACAGGCCGATTCTTTGCAAACTTCGCGGGTGGAAATCCTCAGAATGTAGCTTTCGCAATCAATGTGATGTCGGCGTTATTTAGTGCCGGAACGATATTGTTTTTATTCTGGACGATCACACACCTTTTAAAGAAGATAGTATGTAAGGCCGGAGAAGAGATGACACTTAGCAATCTGATCACCATAATTGGCAGCGGAGTGACAGGTTCACTCATATACACCTTCAGCGACACCTTCTGGTTCTCCGCTGTTGAAGCTGAGGTTTATGCGTTTTCTTCGTTTATGACTGCTCTTGTATTCTGGCTTATATTAAAATGGGAATCACAGGCCGATTCATATCATTCCGACCGTTATATCATCCTGATAGCATATCTCGTGGGACTTTCAATCGGGGTTCACCTTCTTAATCTGCTGACTATTCCGGCTATAGTGCTTGTCTATTATTTCAAGAAGAAGCCGGCGGCGGGATTCAAGGATTCGCTGCTCGTGCTGTTAGGCTCATTTGTTCTTATAGGACTTATACTTTACGGACTTGTGCCCGGCTTTGTAAAACTATGCAGTTACTGCGAACTTCTTTTTGTAAATGTGTTCGGTTTTGGATTTAACAGCGGCACTCTGTTCTACTTCTTTCTTGTGCTTGCCGTACTTGTATGGGGAATATATGAGACGCGATCGGGAAAAAACGAAAAAAGAATAAAAGCATCGTTCATACTTGGAGTATGTATGATAGGTATTCCTTTTATCGGCAGCGGATGGTTTACCGGTGTCGTGCTTTCTGCAGTTATAGCATCTGCCGTATTATGGGTGAAAAAGCTGAATATGAAGCTGATGAACACAGCCCTTGTTTCACTTATGATGATTCTTATAGGGTATTCCACATTTGCGCAGATTATGATAAGATCAGCTGCCAATACTCCTATGGATCAGAATTCTCCTGATGAGATATTTTCTTTTATGAGTTACCTTAACAGAGAGCAGTATGGCGAAAGACCTCTGTTTTACGGACATACATTCGTCTCGGAATTAGATCGCGATAATACAGGTAAAGTTATATCCGAAGAAGGAGCTCCAATATATTCGAAAGCGATAAAAACAAGTGAAAACGAGAAAGACAAATATATAAAGACAGGCTATAAGGAAAACTATTCTTATAATAAAGAACTTAATATGTTGTTTCCTCGTATGTACAGCAAAACCGACAATCGTCATGTACAGGGATACCGCGACTGGAGCAACTTTAAAGGTGAGGTGGTCAAGGTGCGTCAGAACGGACAGGACGTACTGGTACGTAAGCCTACTTTTGCCGAGAACATGAAATTCTTCTTCGATTATCAGGTCAATTTCATGTACTGGAGATATTTCATGTGGAATTTCTCCGGCCGTCAGAACGATATACAGGGAGATGGTGGTATGACAAAAGGGAACTGGATTACCGGGATTAACTTTATAGACAGATTTCTTGTGGGCGACCAGAGTGACCTGCCGCATGATATGAAGACCAATAAGGGAAGAAACTCATATTTTATGCTTCCTCTTATTCTGGGTCTTCTGGGCATAGTGTATCAGTCTTCCGCAGGAAAAGAAGGTATACGCAGCGCTACGATAGTCGGACTTCTGTTTTTTATGACCGGACTTGCTATCGTGATCTATCTCAACCAGACGCCTTATCAGGCAAGGGAAAGAGATTACGCCTATGCAGCTTCGTTTTATGCTTTCGCTATCTGGACAGGCTTCGGAGTTGCAGGTATCATAGATTTTCTGAATAACTACTCACGCAGGAAAACCGTAAATGCTCTTGCTGTCTCACTGGTATCTCTGTTTGTTCCGGCAAGAATGTGCGCTCAGAACTGGGACGACCACAACCGTCACGGCCGTTATATCGCAAGAGATTCGGGTTATAACTATCTTACTTCTGTGGAAAAAGACGGTATAATACTGACATACGGAGATAATGACACATTCCCGTTATGGTATGCTCAGGAAGTGGAAGGATACAGAACGGATGTTAAGGTATGCAACACTCAGTATCTTCAGACCGACTGGTATATAGATCAGATGAAGAGTCCGACCTATGATGCTCCGGGTATAGGGATAAAGATGACTCCCGACCTTTATGCAAACGACAAACTTAATGCGGCCTATGTATTTCCCGTAGTCAAGGATTCTCTTCCGCTTTCTACAGCTATCGACTGGCTTCTTAATCAGCATCCGAGCACGAAGAAACTGAGCGGATTTAACGATAGAATAGATTATATCCCTTCTGAAAAACTGTATATCAACATTGATTCGGCAACGGTTGTCAATTCTCCCGTAATGAGTAGTCTGAAAGAAAAGGGTGTGGATAAACAGATCATAATATCGCTTCAGGGAAAGAATGCCATATTCAAAAACGATATAGCATTGCTTCAGATGATAGATTCTATAAGCAAAGACGGATGGAAAAGACCTCTGTATTCTGTTTCTCCGTCAGGCGGCAATATAAATCTTGAGCCGTATTTCTATTCTACAGGACTTGCATATCAGCTGATGCCGTTAAGAAACCCTGATGAAATGTCGGGCGTGAATACCGATATCATGTATGATAACATGATCAATAAGTTTCTTTATCGCGGACTCGACAATCCGGATGTTTATTATGACGAAACATGCCGCAGAATAATTTCCTCTATGCGTATGCAGTTTGCCACACTTGCAGCGGCTCTTTATGAAGAGGGTGATGACAAAAGAGCTGTGGAAGTAGTTGATTTCGCTCTTGAACGTATTCCTGACGAGGTTGTTCCTTATGATATATTCAATCTTCAGATGGGAGAAGTTTATCTTAATGCGGGAGAAAAAGAAAAAGGCGCTGAACTTGTATCTCTTATCGGAGACAGAAGTCTTGAAAAACTTAACTGGTGCATAAATTCCACACGCGGCAATCTTTCAGGAGTATCTTATGATATATCAAGAGAGATGTATAATCTTCAGCTTATAGCGAAAATGCTGGTAGATAGCGGTGAAGAGGAATTAGGAGCCTTTTATGCACAGAAATATATTTATATAAACGAACAGCTCAGAGGCGGAAGAAGATAAGGATCCGCAGTATATAAGAAAAACGAAAAATGAAAATAGCAAATATTGATTTAGGGGATAAACCGGTGTTTCTTGCACCTATGGAGGATGTGACTGATATCGGATTCAGAATAATGTGTAAAGAGTTTGGCGCTGATATGGTTTATACGGAATTCGTATCAAGCGACGCTCTTATCAGAAACGTAAGTAAGACGCAGCGCAAACTTCATATTGATGATGTTGAGCGTCCCGTGGCGATACAGATCTACGGCCGTGAAGTTGATGCTATGGTTGAAGCGGCAAAAATAGTAGAGCAGGCAAACCCCGATATTCTTGATATAAATTTCGGATGCCCTGTGAAAAGAGTTGCCGGTAAAGGCGCGGGTGCAGGCATGCTTCGCGATATTCCGAAAATGCTTGAAATAACGAAAGCGGTTGTTGATGCAGTGAATATACCTGTTACGGTAAAGACAAGACTGGGATGGGATTGTGAAAGTAAGATAATTGTCGAACTTGCCGAGCAGCTTCAGGATTGCGGTATCGCGGCACTTGCGGTGCACGGCCGCACAAGAAGCCAGATGTACACAGGAGAGGCCGACTGGAGCCTTATTGGAAAGATAAAGGAAAATCAGCGCATGCATATTCCTATCATCGGTAATGGCGACGTTACATCGGCAGATGTGGCAAAAGAGAAGTTCGACAAATACGGAGTTGATGCCATTATGGTGGGAAGAGCCACAATTGGCCGCCCATGGATATTCAAGGAGATAAAACATTATCTTCAGACGGGAGAACATCTGCCGGATATATCTTATCATGATAAGATGGAGACAATACGCCGTCAGATTCGTGAAAGCGTAGAGCGTCTTGATGAATATCGCGGTATTCTTCATATCCGTCGTCATCTTGCTGCGACTCCGCTTTTCAAAGGAATACCGAACTTCCGCGAGACACGTATCGCGATGCTTCGCGCAGAATCGGTAGAGGAACTTTACGGTATATTAAATAATATTGAAACAGATTTCGGACAGTATCTTCTGTAAGGGTTAGGAATATATAATATCGTCATACGGCTTATTAGAGAATAATCGTATGACGATATTTTTTATTTAAGAGAGGATATTTTATTCTCTGAAAATGAACACCGTATGTTTTTATTTTATATTTTTATATATCATTTATTAAATATAAAAATATGAAAATCGGGAAGCTGCTTTTGACACTTACTGCATTTGTTTGCAGTTGTATGTACAGTTTCGGACAGTCATCGTCCGTAAGTGAAAAGTTTGAGATTAATGGAAACAAATCCTTTAAAGTTTCCGATTTTGAGAATTTAAACAGTTTCGGTCCTTTCAATGTGATTTATACCGCAAATTCTGACTCTGCAGGAATAGTAAGAGTGAATATCACAGGCACTGTAAAGGAAAATATTATTGTCTATACAGAGGGAAATACCCTTATTCTCAAACTTGAGAATAAACTGAAATCAAAATCTGTTTTTAACAAAGACAATTTTGTAACCATTTACGCGTATTCTTCAAACATAAATAAGATTGAAAATCGCGGAAGCGGAAATATAAATGTTGATTGTGATCTTAATAATGATAAGATAGAACTTAACGTTCTCGGTTCGGGAGATATCTCAGCACCTTTCATTACATCCAATGAGATTAAAGCGAATATAAAAGGTTCGGGAAATATCAGTTTTAACGGCAATACCGAAAGCTGCGATTATCTTGTCATGGGATCCGGTTATGTAAATTGTGAACATCTTAATTCATCAGTCATATCGGCAAATGTCAGAGGATCGGGAGATATTAAACTTACCAACATAAACTGTATGAATGTAAGCGGAACGGTTTCGGGTTCAGGGGATATAATAATTGAAGGAAGAGCCGAAAGCGCTGAATTCTGTATTAACGGCTCGGGCGACGTAAAAGCGGGAAAGCTTAATACTCAGAAAACCAATGCAACAATAAAGGGCTCCGGAGATGTGTCGTGCAATGCAAGAGAACATCTTGATGTTGTGATCAACGGTTCAGGAGATGTTAAATATTCAGGGACACCGGCTATTAAGAGCAAAACTCTTGGCTCAGGCAAGATTAGAAGTATAGAACAATAAAAAAGAGTTTTTGAATATATATTATAAATAAAATCCCGTTGTGAAATAAAATATGATTTCAGGACGGGATTTTCGCTTAAAATATTCAGTGCGCCGAGCAATAATAATGCTCATTATCAGCATATAATTAGTAATTATTTTATTACTTTGCGATTAATAATAAAAAAATTATGTTTATGTATATAAAGAGAATATTATTCGTTTTACTTGCTGCTGTTTGTTCTTTCGGAGCTCAGGCACAACGCTTTAAAAAAGTGATCGGAGATGACAATTACGAGTGGAGAGAATTTAAAGTAGCCGATTTTAATAAGTTCAATATAAGTGAAGCTTTCAATATAACTTATAAGGTAAATCCTGATTCAGCAGGTGTTATAAGAGTTTACGGAGAGCAGAATATCCTTGATATGCTTGTTCTTAAATCAGAAAAGGGTAAAGTAAATATCAAACTTAAAGGCTCAATAACACCGGAATACGGAATAGTGAATGTTGTGGCCTATTCTTCTTCTCTTACGGAGATCGATAATCAGGGAGCCGCGACTTTTGAAATCCTTACTCCTATCCATGGATCTGAGATAAAATTCACCGTTGTGGGCGCAGGTATGATTAAAGCTAAATATATCGACTGCGGAGTAATGAAGGTTAATGTCGGAGGTTCAGGAGATGTGATCATCGAGAAGGGTAAAGCAGGCTTTGCAGACTATAGTATTCAGGGTAAAGGAGATATTACGGCTGAAGAAGTTGTGGCAGAAGAGATAAGCGCGACAATTACCGGTTCGGGAACAATAACATGTAACGCGGAAAAGAATCTTAAGACTTTTCTAACAGGTTCCGGAAAGGTTAAGTATAAAGGTGATCCTGATTTAAAAACCCGTACTGTGGGGTCAGGGTCAGTGCTTCCGTTGCAGTAATTAATGATAAAAAAGAATGTCTCTTTTCTTCTTTATGAGGAGAATCGTAGTGTGACAGAATATGAGAAAATTCAAAGTGATATATTCCTATCCTTTGAATTTTCTTCGGTTATAAAAGTTAGTGTTTCCGGTTTTAAATCGTTCAGTATTCTCCGCTGTAAATAATCCGACAGCCTTTATGCCATCTTTTTAAGTATATCCCATTGACAGGACCTCTATGTTTAAAAATCATTGCTCTGAGAGAAAATATCGGGATTTTATTATTTGAAATTATAAAAAAAGAAAATATCACGCTATTTTATAATTTTGATTACGGAAATAATTCTTTAAATATTGCGTAATAATGGTATTAAAGTTAATTTTGCGCAGTTTTGGAAAGCATAATCATTAATAATAAATTAAATAACTAAAAACTAAAATCCTATGTGGTTAGTAGATTCATCAGTCGGCAGAAAAGTGATCATGAGTGTCTCTGGTCTTTTTCTGATCGTTTTCTTGTTGCTTCACCTGTCGGTGAACTGCCTAATGTATGTTAGTCCTGCGGCATTCGGTCTTGGCTGCGAGTTCATGGGAACTCCATTCGTAACAGCTATGGTACCAGTATTGGCTCTTGGCTTTGTAATTCACATCGTTTACGCATTTATTCTTAATGCACGCAACCTTAAAGCTCGCGGACATCAGAAATATGCAGGCGGTAGCAAAACTAAAATTGACTGGGCAGCAAAAAACATGCTTGTTCTTGGTATTATCGTGTTAGGTGGACTTGCTTTCCACATGACTCATTTCTGGGCTGAAATGCAGCTTCCTCTTTTCCTAGGAACTGAAGAATATGCATCTGTTCCTGCTAACGAACTATTCAATGCTGACGGTGAACTTGTTGCACCTTACTACCTTGCAAAAATTGCTTTCACAAACGTTCTTATCTCTTTCATCTATATCGTTTGGATCGCTGCTGTATGGTTCCACCTTTCTCATGGTTTCTGGAGTGCATTCCAGACTCTTGGTGTTAACAACCGCGTATGGTATACTCGTTGGAGAAACATCGGTATCATCATTGCTACAATCCTTTGCTTAGGCTTTATTTCAATCCCTGTATCATTCCTTATCGGAATCTTGAACTAAACAGGTTATCTAAATTAATAAACTAAAAATCTTAAAATAGATATGACTAAGATTAATTCTCGTATTCCAGAAGGTCCTTTGGCTGAGAAATGGAGTAATTATAAATCTCATCAGAAATTGGTGAATCCGGCTAACAAACGCCGTCTTGATATCATCGTCGTAGGTACAGGTCTTGCAGGAGCTTCTGCAGCTGCATCTCTTGGTGAAATGGGATTCAATGTGATCAACTTCTGTATTCAGGATTCTGCCCGCCGTGCTCACTCAATCGCAGCACAGGGTGGTATCAATGCAGCAAAAAATTATCAGAACGACGGTGACTCTATCTATCGTCTTTTCTACGATACTATCAAAGGTGGTGACTACCGTGCTCGTGAGGCTAACGTTTACCGTCTTGCTGAAGTATCAAACGATATTATCGACCAGTGTGTAGGTCAGGGTGTACCTTTCGCTCGCGAATACGGAGGTCTTCTTGACAACCGCTCTTTCGGTGGTGCTCAGGTATCACGTACTTTCTACGCAAAAGGACAGACAGGTCAGCAGCTTCTTCTTGGTGCTTATTCTGCACAGATGCGCCAGGTTAAAAAAGGAACTGTAAAACTATATACTCGTTACGAAATGCTTGACCTTGTTGTTATCGACGGTCGTGCTCGCGGTATCCTTGCCCGCGATCTTGTAACAGGAGAAATCAAACGTTTCGCTGCTCATGCTGTTGTTATCGCAACAGGTGGATACGGAAATGCTTTCTTCCTTTCAACAAATGCAATGTCTTGTAACGGTTCTGCTGCTATGCAGTGTTACCGTAAAGGTGCATATTTCTCAAATCCTGCATTTGCTCAGATTCACCCTACTTGTATTCCTGTACACGGAGAGTTCCAGTCAAAACTTACTCTTATGTCAGAATCACTTCGTAATGACGGTCGTATCTGGGTTCCTAAAAAGAAAGAGGATGCTGAAGCTATCCGCGCAGGAAAACTAAAACCAACTGCTATTAAAGAAGAAGACCGTGACTATTACCTGGAGCGTCGTTACCCTGCTTTCGGTAACCTTGTACCACGTGACGTTGCATCTCGCGCAGCAAAAGAGAGATGTGATGCAGGTTTCGGTGTAAACAATACAGGTCTTGCCGTTTATCTTGACTTCTCTGACGCTATCAAACGTCTTGGTCGCGACGTAGTTGAAGCTCGTTACGGTAACCTATTCCAGATGTACGAAAAAATCGTTGATGATAATCCGTATGAAACTCCTATGATGATCTATCCTGCTATCCACTACACAATGGGTGGTATCTGGGTTGACTATGAATTGATGACTTCAGTTCCTGGATGTTTCTGTATCGGTGAAGCAAACTTCTCTGACCACGGTGCTAACCGTCTTGGAGCTTCTGCACTTATGCAGGGTCTTGCTGACGGATATTTCGTACTTCCTTATACTATTCAGAACTATCTTGCTGATCAGATCCGTGTTCCTCGTTTCTCTACAGAACTTCCTGAGTTCGTTGAAGCAGAAAAAGAACTTAAGGCTAAGATTGACAAAATCATGGCTGTTAAAGGTACACGTACAGTAGATTCTATCCACAAAGAACTAGGTCTTATCATGTGGGATTTCGTAGGTATGGCACGTAACAAGGCTGGTCTTGAAACTGCTATCCAGAAAATCAGAGCTATGAAAGATGTATTCTGGAAAGAAGTTTACGTACCTGGTAACGCTTACGATCTAAATACAGAGTTGGATAAAGCTATCCGTCTTCTTGACTTTATTGAAATCGGTGAGCTTATGGCTCTTGACGCTCTTGACCGTGAGGAATCTTGCGGTGGTCACTTCCGTGAAGAGCATCAGACTGAAGAAGGTGAAGCACTTCGTCATGACGACAAATTCTCTTACGTTTCTTGCTGGAAATTCGAAGGAGAAAACAAAGAGCCTGAATTATTAAAAGAAGATCTTGACTATCAGTTCGTTCAGGTTCAGACTCGTAACTATAAAGCTTAATTTTCTTTCTAACTCTATTAATTTTTGAAACAAATGGAAAAATTCATAAATGTAACGCTAAGAGTATGGCGTCAAAGAGGCCCGAAAGAAAAAGGCCAATTTGTAGATTACAAAATGGAGAAAGTGTCAACAGACAGTTCTTTCTTCGAAATGCTTGATGCACTTAACGAAAAACTTGTTTCTCAGAAACAGGAACCTATCGTATTCGACCACGACTGTCGTGAAGGTATCTGCGGAACTTGTTCACTTTATATCAATGGCCGTCCTCACGGTAATGATACAGCAGTAACAACATGTCAGCTTCATATGCGTCGTTTCAGCGACGGTGAAACTATCATCGTTGAGCCATGGAGATCTACAGCATTCCCTGTAATCCGTGACCTTATGGTTGACCGTACTGCTTTTGAAAAAATTCAGCAGGCAGGTGGATATATCTCTGTTAACACAGGTGGCCCACGTGACGCTAACGAAATTCCAATTTCTAAAATCGATGCAGACGAAGCTATGGACTCTGCTTCATGTATCGGTTGCGGAGCTTGTGTAGCAGCTTGTAAAAATGCTTCTGCAATGCTTTTCGTTTCTGCTAAAGTAAGCCAGTTCGCTCTTCTTCCTCAGGGTAAAGTTGAAGCAAAACAGCGTGTTAAAGCAATGGTTGCTAAAATGGATGAACTTGGATTCGGTAACTGTACAAACACTCGTGCTTGTGAAGTTGAATGTCCTAAGAGCGTTTCAATCAGCAATATCGCACGTCTTAACCGCGAGCTTATCTGCGCTAAACTAAGCGACTAATAAAGATTATCTGTTTTTAAGATAAATACAAAGCGCTTCGGAAATATTCCGGAGCGCTTTTTTTATTTATCACTTAGAGAATCTTTCTGTTTCATCTATATCATATATCCGGGCAATTAATGTATCAACTATTTAAACAGTACTCTTTCCGTTTCATCTATATCATATATACGCGACCTAATTTATATCGACTGTTTAATCTCTTGTATTTCTATATCTTCTATATCATATATCCGAGTACCAAATTTTTGCATCGACTGCTAAAACAGTTGTCTTTCCGTTTCATCCATATCATATCCGGGTAACTAATTTTTACATCGACTGTTTAAGCTATTATCTTTCCATATCATCTATATCATATATTCCCGGAGATAAGTTTATTAAACTGAGCATAAACACTTCTCCTTATTGATCTAAATCAATTATAAACGAGAATGTTAAATCAGGAAATATAATTAATAAAAACAGAAGCAAACCACAATTAAACAGCCTGAATAGCTAAACCTTTCAGAGAGATAAAGTCAAATGAAACTATTACAACAGGAATACAATATGAGATAAATATTCCGACGTATAGTTCTTCCTGATCTATTTAAAATCAAATATCAGCGAATTATGTAGTAAATATTTAAATATTAATACTTTAGATATTTAATTTTAACCAGAATAAACACTTACTCAAAATAAACCTGTAAATTATCGAATGTTTTTATTTTCAACTCTTTATTAAGTCAGATTAAAAGAATAATTTTACACAAAATATTATCGCGCTTATCAAAAAACAACTAACAACAGAAGCTTATTTAACCTAAAACTTATGAAACTTTCTTCGAAAGAACTTTATCAGATGGCGAAAGACTATTTTATGATAATAGTCGGACTTTTTATCTACGCATTTGGTCTAACAGCATTCTTATTACCCGAAAAAGTCGTAATGGGTGGTATGGCCGGGGTCGGCTCGCTTATCTATTATCTTTGCGGATTTCCGGTAGGTTATTCAGTATTTATAATTAATGCCGCGCTTCTTGCAATGGCATATAAAGGAGTAGGCAGAAAATTCGTAATAAGGACGATATTTGCCACCTTTGCAATGAGTTTTCTGATCAACATTCTTCAGCCTCATTTCACACAACCCTTTATTGAAGGTCAGCCTTTTGTAAATATAATTCTGGGTTCCGTATTATGTGGTCTCGGTGTGGGAATTGTCTTCATCAATAACGGAAGCACCGGAGGTACCGACATTATAGCAGCGATGATAAACAGAAAAAGAGATATATCTGTCGGAAGAACAATGCTCTACTGCGACCTCCTTATTATTTCTTCTTCATACTTCCTTTTCCACAGCGTCGATAAGATTGTTTACGGTCTGATAATACTTGTTATCGTTTCCAACATGGCAGATCTTGTGATCAACTCAAACAGAAGATCCGTCCAGTTTACGATATTCTCAAAGAAATACGATAAGATAGCAGATGCTATCAACTCTCAGATAAACAGAGGAGTGACAGTTGTCGACGGTATGGGCTGGTACAGCAAAGAACCGATGAAAGTATTGCTTGTTCTTGCCAAACAGAATGAATCTGTTACAATATTCCGAATAATAAAATCAATTGATCCCGATGCATTTATCTCACAGGCAAAAGTAGCAGGTGTTTACGGACAAGGATTTGATAAGATAAAGATTTCATAAGTAAAAAATATACATACAACAGGAACAGCCGGATCTGAAGAAATACTCTTCAAATCCGGCTGTTCTTATTTTTATATCAATATTAAAATGAATCCGAATATTATATCACTCTTTCAAAACAGGAGTGATATTTCTAAATATTAATTCACAAACAGAATCTTTGTCACTACACCTGTCTTGCCGTCTTCCGATGTCCCATAAACGAAATAAACGCCGGTAGCAACACGGGAACCATTATGATTAAGACCATTCCAACCAATCATACCTCCAAGTGAATTTGCCTGATAAATAAGATTGTTATTAACATCAGTAATCTTAACAAGAGAATTTTCCATTAGACCGGTTACCGTAATAATACCCGAATATTCCGGTCTGACCGGATTAGGGAAAGCATAAACTTCGGAATAATCTTCCTTGCCTTCTACAGCATCACTCTGATAACCGATAAGCCCTTTATCAGTTCCGATATAAAGAATACCATTATCATTATCTATGGCAAGCTGAAGAATATTATCAGATGGTATCGGTGAGTTTTCAGAAGTAAAATGGTGAATCTCCTCAAGACCGTCGGCACTAACAAGATAAACACCGTTTGATTCTGTTCCGAGCCACTTTCTGTTTGCTCCGTCAACAACAATAGAAACTATATTTTCATTTTCAAGAAGGAAATCGGCAAGATCTGTTCCGTCATTACGCGGAATCTTCACCCTTGTAAACGGAATGCTGTTTTCATTAAATATATTAGCTTCATTATTCAGAATGAAAGGACCTTTATCCGTTCCTACCCATATTCTTCCGTTACGATCTTCTGCCCAACCTTTAAACTCTCCAACTTCAATATTTACAGGACTTCCTCCGTCACTGTAAGTAAATGTCTGAAGATATTTTGTTTTATAAGAAGACGGGCTTTCAGGAGTTCCGCTATTGTCGATTACAAAGAATCCATAATCCTTATTTGAGTAATGTACATTTATCCATTTATAGTTTCTCGAAGATATGAACACTTT
Organism: uncultured Bacteroidales bacterium; assembly: GCA_947074105.1. Taxonomy (GTDB): domain Bacteria; phylum Bacteroidota; class Bacteroidia; order Bacteroidales; family JAUNSR01; genus JAUNSR01. The sequence continues at coordinate 8,307 of CAMTON010000046.1, read as the reverse complement.
ACCAAGGCTATTATGATCCTGAAGGGAAGAATATTCAAAATTTACAAGATTATTCCAGTCTCCGTTTTTCAAAAGCACTTTCAGTGATTTATTGATGCCACTGTTGGTAAACCACATATTCCCGTCTTTGTCGAATGCTCCTCCGTCTACACGGTGATAATTAGCATTATTAGCAAATATAGATTCTACTCCACTATTCTTATATGAATAAAGATTTACAAATTTTCCGTCCTTAAATTCGAAAATACCCTCTCCCCATGTAAAAGAAAGCACATGCATCGGATCATCCGGAAAAGGTACGGTGTGTACAACATCAGCGAATTTTATCCCCGCATCTTTTGCTATTTCTGAATTGTTGGTATTCATCCAGTTAATGCCGTCAAAGATGCTTACTACACCTCGGTAATTATAACGATCATAATATTTACCACCACCGGACACATAAAGATATCCGTTATCAAAAGACATGTGAAATGGCGAGGTTGTAGCCACTCCGTTAAAACCTATCTCTGAAACCTGAGTCGTAAAAGCACTTCCGTCATATTTATAATTTGTCAGATTTGTCACTGCATCAGCACACCAATAATCATTGGCCGCTTTATTGGAAGAGATATCCGTTATATTATTGGGTAAAGTATAAGCTTTAAACGAACGGTCTTTATTTATGATATAAAATTTATTATGACCGTCTCCCCGCGCTATGAAACTTTTATCATCAGTTGTTTTCTTGAACTTTCTGAAATATCCGTAATTAAGAACTCTTGTCCATGTATTACTCTCATCAACCTGATAACATAAATCCCAGTTTGACTTAAGGCAGAAGTTCACACCATCGATATTGATAAAATCTACAGGGGCAAAATCTGTAAGATGAGTTTTCCACGAAGCAGCATCCGAAAGATTGTCACTCATATCTCCCACACGTATACCGAATGCATCGCCAGAGATATAAATCTTATTATTATTTATAACCGAACATTTTATCTTTTCTCCCCAGTTATAAGAATCTTTGATCTCCCGTCTCTCCAGGTCAAGGATTACAAGCCCGAAACCTGTAGAAATTAAAAGAAGCTTATTGTTTTCACTGTAATGATAAGCCTGCTTATCACCTGTGATCGTCTTATCCTTAACATCAGATATATTATAAAGCTTATCTCCCTTAATTAAATCGATATTCATATTTGAATATATCACGATAAGCTGCTTTGTATCGTTGCTGTAATGAATGAAAGAAATATCGTTATCGCTAAGCCCTTCAACCTTACTGTAGGAAGAAACAGAATTATCTTCCTTATTATATGAATAAAGGAATCCTTTACTCACATAATATACCAGTTCCGGCGACTCTTCTACAAGCGTTACGGTTTCGAATGAATTGAAATTAATCCAGTCACCAATAGCATGCTGAGAATATGACGCCACCGCAAATAATAAGCATAAAGCAGAAATCAGTATTTTTTTCATAATCTAATTATTCCTCGTTTTTTAAGAATTCAATCATGGCAGACATTGCTCTGCCACGGTGGGATATAGCATTCTTATCAGCTGACGACATCAATGCGAATGTCACATCATAACCTTCAGGCATAAAAACAGGATCATAGCCAAAACCTTCGTCTCCACTCTCCTTCTCTGTTATTCTGCCCGGCACGATTCCTTCAAAAAGATATTCCTTGCCTCCTATTATCAAAGCTATTACTGTTCTGAAGCGTGCTTTTCTGTCGGAACTTCCCTCAAGTTCGTGAAGGAGTTTTTTCATATTGGCTTTAGAATCTTTATCAATACCGGCATATCTTGCAGATATCACGCCCGGAGCATTGTTAAGTTCAAAGACCTCAAGGCCTGTATCATCGGCAAAACAATCGCAGCCATATTTTTCCGTAATATATCTTGCCTTTATAAGAGCATTACCCTCAAGTGTATCTGCTGTTTCCTCTATATCCTCATGACAGTTGATATCATCAAGGCTAAGCACTTCAAATTTATCTTTAAGAATTTCTCTTATCTCGCGTAATTTATGCTCATTATTAGTAGCAAAAACTAATTTATTCATGTTAATCGTCTGTTAATAAGACAAAAATAATATATCCCTATCATTTTAACGTAAGAACTTATAAAATATTACTTTAAAAGGAAAGAACATCGGTCGCGACACGGCAGACATACGGAAGGAGCTCAATACAGCGGCTTCCGGTGTTCATAATGACGCACGCCGGAAGTCGTCAGAACTTTTGTCGGGAAAAATCAAAAAAGGCGGTTTACCGGAAAAAGAGAGAAAAGGTTTATTCTTTTTCACGAAGGAAGAATATGCATTTTTGAGTAAATATCATATACTGTAAATTGATTTTCAAACAAATAGTATAAAAATGATGTTAGAATGCAGATTGATTTTTCGGTATTTTGCATTGCCGGTTTAATAAAGAAGATATATTTGTAGAAAGTGTTGATATAAAAGTCTTCACATTCCACTGTTTTCCACATTTTTCCACAACAGACAAAACACCATAGAAGAACATATATCGCTAAATACCAGCCAATTACCCAGAATGGCACACTTTTAGAACTATATTATTTCGGAAACAACTAAAACATAGTCTTATGAAAACTACAAATCTTATAATTGCAGCTTGTGTATTGATAGGTGTTGCTACAACATCATGTGTGGAAAAAAGCGATAAATATAAAAATGTCGTAGCACAGAGAGATTCAATATTCCAAAGCGAACAGATGCTTAAAGCAGAATTCGACCAGACTCTTGAAGTACTTAACGAAATAGAATCAAGCTTTCAGACTCTGAGAGAAGTTGAAAATCAGGTTGTCGTACAGATGAATACACCTGAAGGCAGAACTTTGTCTAAAAGACAGATGATCGCTGATCAGGTTAATCAGATTAAAGACATACTTGAGGAAAATAAAAAGAAAATCGATGATCTTGAGCAGAAAATGGCTCAGAGTAATAAAAAGAACAGTTCTCTGTCAAAAACAATTACCCGTCTTCAGAATGAACTGAGCGAAAAGTTGGTTATCATCCAGACACTTCAGGCAGATATTGAAGCTAAAAACGGAAAAATCAGAGAGCTTACCGCTGCCGTTGACTGTCTTAGCAACAACAACAAAGAACTTCAGGATATTGCTACAAGCCAGCAGGCTGCTCTTGAGGAACAGGATAAAGAGTTCCACAAAGTATGGTTCGTGGTAGGTGATTCCAAAAAGCTTCAGGCTCTTGACATTTTAAGAAACAATGGTGTTTTGAAATCTAAGACTCTTAAGATTGAAAGCCTTAATCCAAACAATTTCAATGTAGGTGATATGAGAGAACTAAGAGTTCTTGAGACAAATAGTAAGAAGCCTGTATTGATCTCAACTCATCCTACTACAAGCTACAAGTTTGCCAAACGTGATGACAAATGTGTAAACATTATCATTACAGATCCTGCAAAATTCTGGAGCTTAACAAAATATCTTGTAGTTAGAGAATAATTTTATTTAATAAAGGTTATTATAATTTATCCCTGTACTTATCTTAGTGCAGGGAAATTTTTTTTAATCTTATCTTTATAATATGAAAAGAAAAATTCTGGTTATAGAAGATGATGTTGCTTTCGGAACCATGCTTAAAAACTGGTTTCAGAGAAATAGCTTCGATGCGACTTTATGCAGCAAAATTGCAGACGCAAAAGCCGAATTGAAGAAAAACGCATTTTCTCTTGTTCTCAGCGATCTTCGTCTGCCCGATGGCGACGGGATTATGCTTCTTGAATGGATAAAAGACAACAATATAGATGTTCCTTTTATCGTTATGACAAGTTATGCTGAAGTTCAAAGCGCAGTTTCTGCAATTAAGCTTGGTGCTGAAGACTATCTTCAGAAGCCTATAAACCCGGCAATGCTCAGGGAAAAGATTGATGCCGTATTTGCTAAATCAGATGCAAAACCGGTATCGGAAGATGAGCAGAAGAGATCAGAAAAGACATCAACGACTGCCGTTAAGACAAAACCGGCTATTAAGAAACCTGTTACTCCGGGGTTCGTACTTGGAGGCAGCGCTGCTGCCAGAACTATGTATGATCATATCCTAAAGGTTGCTCCGACAAGAATGTCGGTACTTATCCTTGGAGAAAGCGGCACCGGAAAAGAGTTTGCGGCAAAACTTATACATGATAATTCGCAAAGAAAAGATAAACCGTTTATTGCTCTTGACTGTGGTGCATTGTCAAAGGAACTTGCTCCGAGTGAACTTTTCGGTCATTTGAAGGGATCGTTTACTTCTGCTATTGACAATAAGACGGGAGTGTTTGAGCAGGCAAATGGAGGAACCGTGTTTCTTGATGAAGTGGGTAATCTGAGTTATGAAGTTCAGGTACAGCTTCTACGTGCTCTTCAGGAAAAAAAGATAAGACCTGTAGGTTCGGCAAAAGATATATCAGTCGATGTAAGGATCGTGGCGGCTACGAATGAAGATCTCTCAAATGCTATCGCTCAGGGCACATTCCGCGAGGACCTGTACCATCGTCTTGATGAATTCTCACTATCAGTGCCTCCTCTTCGTGATCGTGAAGATGATATTCTGCTTTTCGCAAACGAGTTTCTTTCGCAGGCAAATGCTGAGTTAGATAAGGAAATAAAAGGATTTCATCCTGAAACAATAAAACTGATGAGACAGCATCACTGGAGCGGAAACCTTCGTGAGCTTCGCAATGTGGTACGACGTGCCGCCTTATTCGCAAATGATGAATTTATATCTCCGGAAGACCTTCCTAAGTTTGCCGAAAAGAAAACTGAGGATATGGGACTTCGTCCGGAAAATGAAAAAGAACAGATAGAAAGTGCACTTCATAAAGCACGCGGAAATAAGACGCTTGCAGCAAAGCTTCTTAAGATAGACCGTAAGACGCTTTATAATAAGATGCATCTGTATGATATAAAGTTCTGATACTTATCAGAAAGACAAAAAAAGACAACCCGTAATGAGTTGTCTTTTTTTGTATATATATAATTATTTATTCTCAGATCTCTGTTGCAAGTACTGCTTCCACATCTTTCTGCCAGTTGTCATATTCATTATCCTTATTAATATCTATTCGGATAAGTTCGTCGGTACGGTATCCGAGTTGTGTAAACATAGGCAGCATTTTATGACATACGGCACGCGCACTTCTGAAATCATTATTTCCGAGTGCATCACGCAGTCTCTGCATATCGTCTTTTGAAGTCAGACGGAAAAGCTCAACGATTTCAGAGAAATCATCTCCGAGAAAATCTTCAAAACTTTCGCCCTCTCCGATCATATTTCTCAATGATTCCGGAGAAACCGGTTTCGGAAGATATCCCGTAAAACCTGTTTCAAGAGCAATATCAGAAGAATAATCGCTTTTTCCAGTCATGACGATAACAGGTTTGTCGCCCGCCTGACGAAGAATGTCAATTCCTGTTATATCTCCCATTTCCATATCTGTAATTATCATATCACAGTCTTCATCAGTCACTATATGTCCCAGAGAAGAAAGCATATCGGATACAACTCTCAGAATGACGGGATCATCATCATAAACACGTATCCTTTTAGCCCCTTTTGGAATCTGTTTGTCAGATATCTCTGTAGGAAATGTCACGGTAACTGTAGTTCCCATATCTATTTCGGAATCGTATTCTATTTTTCCTTCAAAAAGATCGACAATACCTTTTACTACGAAAAGTCCCAGTCCTGAACCGTGAGCAAGTTTATTGTTTTCTTCAATTCTTGAGAATGGTTTATATAGCTCCGTAAGTTTGTTTTCCGGTATCCCTGCTCCCGTATCTGTTACACTGAGAACAAGATTGCGCTCTTCATATTCAGCTGTAAATCTTATCTCTCCTTCCGTAGTATATTTTATGGCATTTGAAACGAGATTTATTATAAGCTGTTTCAGTTTCATCTGATCTGCGTTGATTCTTATATCATCGCATTTGAAAGAGAGTTCAAGCTCTTTTCTTGATGCGAGAGGAAGAAACATATCGTAAATGTCGGTGAAGAGAGTATTAAGACTGAAATCCGAAGTGCTTTTCTTAAGTTTTCCCTGTTCAAGGGATGAGAAATCAAGCAGGTTTTCAAGCATAGAAAGAATATGGGAAGCCGAATTCTTCATCGACCTCACACTTTCATCTTCCTGCATGAAATCAAGATAACCGGAAATAGAGTTAAGCGGACTCTTTATGTCATGAGATACTGAAAGAAGCAGTTTATGACGGCTCTCCATAGTATCTTTTATAATATCATTAGCATGTTCAAGTTCTTTTCTTGCTTTATATCCCTGATTGACGTCTGTTATTATAAGAGTGATAAAAATCAGAATTAACAACAGTGCTATTATACCGCCTATTATAGAATTCTTATAATTTCTGGAAATAGAAGCTTCACTGTTTTCTATGATTGAAACTGTGGAATCAAGAGTCTGCCTGTGTAGCTGAAGCAGAAGAGCTGAAAGTTCAACAGAGATCTCTTTATCGGCGGAGATAAGAGTATTTATCTGCCTTTCAATATTGCGTATACTCTGATCATAGGCAATCTCAGCCTGTTGAGCAATGTTTTCCACTTTATCATAAATTATTTCAAGAGAATCCTTAAGCTGCTGAGAACGGACTGTATCAGTGCGCTGATTTATGACTATTCTCATTGAGTCTTTAGAGGGTTTGAACACCTCTCCGATTCTGCGGAAAAACCCTTTTCGGGGAACTTCATTCAATAAAGTGTCATTATGAACTGTAACTATCAGTGTATCATTTTTAAGAGGTTCCTGATATTCTTTAAGTTGTTCGCTTATAGCATTTACCGGATTTGTGACTCTTAACTGACGGTTAAGCCTTGAAATATTGTTTGATTGATTTCTCAACAACGTTTCAATCTTAAGAAGATTCTCTTCCTCCGAAGGTTTCATAATGATAAGCGAATCAATCAGAACTTTGATACTGTCGACCGATTCATCGAAGCTTTTCTTATAGGAATTCTTTTTGGTAAGCAGAAAAAGTCCGGACAACGACTGAGCTTCGCTGACATTATAGACAAGATCGTTGGTAGTTGAGAGAAGTTTGTGCTGATGCTCAATATCCTGTTTATATGAATAAACGTCCTTTCGGAGATCGTTTATATAGAATATCATGGCAACAATACCCACAATTGATATTATATACAGAAATGCGGCTTTAAAGCGGATTCCTTTTTCTAAATTCTTTTTCATAATACAAATATAACCTTTAATATGCCTTAACGGATGTAGAATCAATCCACGGTTTTCCACGATTCAACAGTAAAACCACACTCTAATAAAATACACAAACACCTGAAAAACAATAAATTAACATTACTGGCATACCGATTGCAATATTACTTAATATAAATCAAACATCAATTTAATTTTTGTTTAACCAATAAAAATTTATGTAATATGAAAAAGTCAATCTTATCAATCGTAATCCTTTTAGGTACAGTTGGTTTGCTAAATGCAATCAACACAGTAAATGACAATTCTATCGCAGTTGAAACAGTTGCAACTGATGATGACAAGAAAGAAGAAAAGAAAGAAGAGAAAAAAGAGGAAAAGAAAGACGAATCAAAAAATGATTCCGAAACTTCTGAAAAAACTTCTGAAGATACAGCTGAAAAAAAATAATCCGGTTAATAAAGTTTTTGTGTAGTTAAAGTTTTCATGAATATTCAGTGCATCATACCCCAATATGATGCACTTTTTTATCGAATTTATTATCTACGGCTATTACGATAATCTCTGCCGTATTATGTCACATTATATATAAAGTGTAGAAGAACCAATGCTTATCCACATTCAAATTGTGGAAACTGACCACAAATTTCCACACATTTTCTTTAGTTTAAAAATGGCACAAAGACAATCAATACTGATAATCAACAGATTAACTTATTTGGCACGCTGATTGCATTACTATAAGTATAAAACGATAACTAAAATATTAAAACCAACAAAATTATATCATTATGAAAAAGTCATTCTTATCAATCGCAATTCTTTTAGCTACTGTAGGTTTCGCTAACGCAATGAATCAGGTAGAAAATAAATCTATCTCTATCGAAACTGTAGCTAATGATGATGACAATAAAGAAGAAGCTAAAGAAGAAAAGAAAGAAGAGAAAAAAGAGGAAGCTAAAGAAGAGACTAAATCTGAAACTCCGTCCATAGCTTGTGATGATGATAACAAAGAAGAAGCTAAGGAAGAAAAGAAAGAGGAGGCTAAAGAAGAAACTAAAACTGAAGCTCCGTCTATAGCTTGTGACGATGATAACAAAGAAGAAGCTAA
>CAMTON010000045.1 GCA_947074105.1 uncultured Bacteroidales bacterium | reverse complement strand
ATTCATAAAAGAATTGATAAGATGCCTTATTCAGGCTTTTATTTATGATGTATGGGATATATGTTATTCCGATCCCGAAACTTCAGCTCTGTCATTACAGGGAACTACCTTGTTTGAACGCTTTCTGTTTCTTGCTGAAAGACACTGCATCAGTGAAAGAGAGGTCAGGTATTATAGTTCAAGGCTTAATATAACACCTAAATATCTGTCAGCAATATGTAAAAAAACAAGCGGAAAGACTGCTTCTGAATGGATAGAGGTTTTCACTATACAACAGATATGTGTTCTGCTGAAAAACAAGAATCTTTCAATAAAAGAGATATCCGAAAGAATGAATTTCTCAACTCAGTCATTTTTCGGAAGATATGTTCAACGCCTTCTCGGAGTTTCTCCTTCTGAATACAGAAGTGTTCAGGAAAATAAAATATAAATAAATTTAATTTCTAACACGAAAATTGTAACAAAAAGAATATAATTATTAACAAAATAATACTTTTGTTTTTTATAATAAGTTATTTTATAAAAATATTAGTTGTATTGCTGAAGGTTGATGCATTTATATTCTTATGAAATCGTCTACTTACAAATATTATTCCTATGATAAGAATAAAAGACCTGAACAAAACCTATTACAACGGAGCACCGCTTCATGTGCTTAAAGGTATTGATCTTAATATTGGAAAAGGTGAACTTGTATCCATTATGGGTGCTTCCGGTTCCGGGAAATCTACACTTCTTAATATTATAGGTATTCTTGATAATTATGATAACGGAGATTATTATCTGAATGATGTACTTATAAAAAATCTTTCAGAAAGCCGATCCGCTGAATACAGAAATAAGATGATTGGTTTTATTTTTCAGTCGTTCAATCTGATAAATTTCAAGAATGCGATGGAGAATGTCGCTCTTCCGCTTTATTATCAGGGTGTTTCGAGAAAGAAGAGAAATATTGCGGCTGTAGAATATCTTGATAAACTGGGTCTTAAGGATTGGGCGAACCACATGCCGTCGGAAATGTCGGGAGGTCAGAAACAAAGGGTTGCAATTGCGAGAGCATTGATTGCAAAACCTCAGATAATACTTGCCGATGAACCTACGGGTGCCCTTGACAGTAAGACGACTCAGGAGGTGATGGATATACTTAAGACTGTAAATGATGAGGGGATGACTATGGTGATTGTCACTCATGAGAATGAGATTGCCAATCAGACACATAAGCTTATAAGACTGAAAGACGGGATTATCGAATCTATCGAAAAGCCTCAGTTATTTTGACAAACAATCAGACTTTGGGAAAAGCCGGTTGAATGTTTTGACTATGAATGTGAACAGAGAATATAATATAATTTATGAGAGATTTCTTTGAGGAGATTTTTTCTTCTATCCGGAAAAATAAATTGCGAACTTTCCTTACCGGCTTTTCTATAGCCTGGGGCATCTTTATGCTTATTATCCTGCTTGGTTCGGGTAACGGGCTGAAGAACGGTATGCTTGAGAATTTCAGATTTATGTCAACAAATTCTCTTACCATATTTCCGGGAAGGACAAATGTTGCCTATAAGGGAATGGCAAAATCAAGAAGGATAATATTAAAGGAGGATGATGCCGAAGTGCTCAGAGGATCATTGCAGGCCAACGCCTCAAAGGTTATCCCGATGATCCGTACAGGGAATAAAAACATAGCCAACAAATCAGAATTTACCAATAATAATATAGGAGGTGTCACACCTGATTATCTAGGTTTCATAAACTCCTTTATCATCGCCTCCAAAGGAAGAAATATAAATGAAACAGACCTGCAGGAAGAGCGTAAAGTAATAGTCATACATGAAAAAACTGCTAAAATCCTCTTTCGCGACAATGACAATCCTGTTGGTGAATATGTAAATCTTGATAATATACCGTTTAAAATAGCCGGGATATATTCTGAGTTCAGCGGAGGGGAACAGAATCCGAGGGCTTTTATTCCGATAACTACAGCTCGCTCAATATTTCAGCCTTCCGGAGAGATAAATGACATTTCTATGGAGCTTGTAGGTTTAGATACTAAAGAGCAGAACGAACTATTTGAAGAACAGATAAGAAACAGGCTAGCTCAGAAGCATCAGTTTGATCCGTCAGATAAAAATGCTTTGTGGATTTGGAACAGGCTTAGCGACTATATGCAGATGCAGGGAATATTTAACGGAATCTCTTTTTTTGTATGGATTATAGGTATCGGAACTCTTATTGCAGGAATTGTCGGGATCAGCAATATTATGCTGATAACCGTAAAGGAGAGAACTCATGAATTCGGAGTAAGAAAAGCTCTTGGTGCGACTCCTTTATCCATATTAAGTCTTGTGCTTACAGAATCGGTCATTATAACTGCGATTTTCGGATATGTGGGTATGATAGCAGGAGTGGGACTTACTGAACTTATAAATTTTATAATGACACAAAGTATGGATAATTCAGGAAGCGAAGATTCGGTTTCTATATTCAAAAATCCCACAGTTGAACTCAGTGTTATTTTTATGGCTACTGCAATATTGATTATCGCAGGTCTTATTGCGGGATATGTACCTGCAAAAAGAGCTGTAAGTATTAAACCGATCGATGCTTTGCGCGGAGAGTAAATTTTAGTTTATGATAGATCTGGATTCTTGGCAGGAAATATGGCAGACGATCAGTCGTAATAAGATGAGAAGTTTTATGACTGCTTTCGGGGTATTTTGGGGAATATTCATGCTGGTCTTTATGGTCGGTTGCGGAATAGGACTGAATAACGGTATGAATAAGAGTTTCAGTTCTTTTGCTCCTAACTCTCTGTATCTGTTTTCGGGAAGGACTTCAATGCCATATAAAGGTTTTCAGAAAGGCCGCAGCTGGGATATACGAAACAGTGACCTCATCCTTTTAAAAAATCAGTTTAAAGAGGTTGATCTTATATCTGGAGTGATATTCGGAGGTTCTTCCGACAATAATGTCGTAAGAGGCGATAAATACGGGACATTCGATGTCATGGGTTACGGAGCAGATTATAATAAGATAGATATTCAGATGATTGTCCATGGCAGATTTATAAATAACCTTGATATTCTGGAGAAAAGAAAAGTATGCGTCATAGGAGAAAAGATAGTCAATGATTTATACACTCCTGAAGAAAATCCTGTAGGGAGTCTGTTAAAAATAAACGGAATATATTATACTGTGATAGGAAGTACGATACCGGCCACGAAGATTCAGGTCGGAGGAGATCCTTCGAGCAGAATTTCGGTACCTATTACCACTCTTCAGCAATCTCTTAATATGGGAGATGTGCTTCACTCTATTGCTCTGACAGCTTTTGATGATGTCCCGATATCAAATATAGAAGAGAATGTAAAACGAAGTGTGAAAAATGCGCATCAGATAGACCCCGAAGATCCTCAGGCTGTAAACTCCTTTAATGTATCAAATATATTCAATGCGTTTAAAGGACTTTCTATCGGAATTTCTATGCTGATCTGGATAGTGGGGCTCGGTACTCTGTTTGCAGGAGTCGTCGGTATCAGTAATATCATGCTTGTAACGGTAAAGGAAAGGACTCAGGAGATAGGTATTAAAAGAGCATTGGGGGCTAAGCCGTTTAAGATAATATCACATATCATGTATGAGAGTCTTCTTCTTACGGCGATTGCAGGAATGACGGGAATCATAGCTGGAGTAGGGCTTCTCGGAATATTGAATTATGGCATTGAAAGCAGTAATAATGAAGATGTGTTTTTTCAGAATGCACAGATTTCATTTACGGTTGCTGTTGCCGCTCTTATCATTCTTATAGTGTGCGGGCTTTTTGCAGGAATGCTTCCTTCATATCGGGCACTTAAAATAAAACCTATTGATGCATTAAGATCAGAATAATAAACAGAAAAAATATATTATATGAAAAAGATAATCAAATACTTTTTTCTTGCGGTTTTCAGCTTAGGAGTTATCGCAACTTTCGTTTTTCTCTGGAAAAAATCACAGCCGGTAAAAGACAGTTTTGAAATCATCTCTGTCGTTAAACAGGATATACGTAAGAATACAGTTGCCACAGGAAAGATTGAGCCGCGTGATGAGGTTCTTATCAAGCCTCAGATATCGGGTATTATAACAGAGATATATAAAGAGGCAGGCGAACGTGTAAGAAAAGGCGATGTCATTGCCAAGGTGAAAGTAATACCTGAAATGAGTCAGTTAAGTAATGCTCAGACAAATGTGACAACGGCTAAGATACGTCTTGATCTTGCAAAGAAAGAATTCGCACGTATCGAAGAGTTATACAGAAACAATGTTGTTTCAAAAGAGGAATATGAACAGAGCTATTCTTCATATCAGACAGCGCAGGAAAATTCACAGTCTGCCCAGGATCAGCTTGAGATTGTTACAGACGGTATTTCAAGACGTTCGGGTGATTTCAATAATACGATGATCACAAGTACAATTTCGGGAATGATTCTTGATGTTCCTGTAAAAGTCGGTAATTCGGTTATTCTTTCAAATACATTTAATGACGGAACGACAATCGCTTCGGTTGCAGATATGAGTGACATGATTTTTAAAGGTACTATCGATGAAACAGAGGTGGGACGAATTAATGAAGGTATGCCTATAACACTTACGATAGGTGCACTTCAGGAACACCGGTTCGATGCTATGCTTGAATATATCTCCCCTAAAGGAACAGAGACAAACGGAGCAATTCTGTTTGAAATAAAAGCTGCAGCAACGATTCCTGATTCTGTTTTCGTTCGTGCCGGATACAGTGCTAACGCGGAAATCATTCTTGCAAAAAAAGATTCTGTCCTTACTATTCCGGAAAGTACAATCGAATTCTCAGGAGATTCTACTTTCGTATATATTCTTGACGAATCAGCAAAAGATCAGGTTTACAATAAGATGCCGGTTAAGACAGGTTTATCAGACGGAATAAATATCGAAGTGCTTGAAGGTATAGATTCGTCTATGAAAATAAGAGGTAATAAGATTATTAAGAAATAATCTGCTTACCGGATAATAATTTTCTTTTGACTAATGAAACAGTTTAAAATGAATAAAAAAATATTGATATTCTGCTCTCTTTTGTCTGCCTTTTCTGTTAATGCTCAGAAGGTGTGGACCCTGAAAGACTGCATCGATTATGCTACAGAGAATAATATAGATATAAAAAGTAAGGTTCTTGAGCTTAAGAATGCGAAAATAGAACTGAATACTTCCCGAATGAGCAGACTCCCCAATCTTAATGCCAATGCAAATGAGAATCTGGGTTTCGGAAGAAGTACTTCGCGTGACGGACGTACAGTGGATAATACTTCTTCAAGCACAAATTTAGGAGTTTATACATCTATTCCTGTTTTCACAGGATTTCAGATTCCGAATCAGATAAGACAAAAGAAATTCAATGTTTCCGCTGCAATAGAAGATCTTAATAAGGCAAAAGAAGATCTAGCGCTTAATATAACGGGATTTTATCTTCAGACTCTTTTATATAAGGAACTGTTTGTTATAGCGCAGGAACAGATAGAACTTGATAAGAAACAGATAGAACAGACTGAAATTCTTGTGAAGTCCGGAAAAAAACCTATTTCGGAACTCTTCGAAGCAAAGGCCACTCTTGCTAATAATGAGGTGACTCTGACTGAGAACAAAAATAATGTGATGCTTTCTCTTCTTAATCTGAGTCAGCTGCTTAATTATTCAGATGCAGAGAATTTTGATATTGAATCTCCTGATATATCCGCTATCTTTCTTAAAGATCTTAACGATCTGGAATCCGCTAATAAGGTTTATTCTCATTCCATATCTTTGCGTCCTTCTATTAAAGCGGCTCAGTTTCGTCTGAAAAGTTCGGTTAAAGGTCTTCATATAGCAAAAGCTCAATATTATCCGACATTGAACTTTGAAGCAGGTTATAATAATGGTTATTACTATAATTTTAATCTTGAAGAAGGAGTAAAAAATATTGCCTTTTCGGATCAGATAAAAAACAACGGAAGTGAATATTTAGGCGTTTCTCTTTCTATTCCGATCTTTAACAGGTTTACCGTAAGAAATCAGGTAAGACAGTCAAGACTGAATATAGAACAGCAGAAACTTCAGTTGGATAATGCACATCAGATATTATATAAGGAGATACAGCAGGCATATTTCAATGCCGTAGCTTCGGAGGATAAGTTTAAAAGCGCAGAAAAATCGGTAGAAGCATCACAGATAGCTTTCACTCATGAAGAAACAAAATATCTGAGTGGAAAATCTACCGTTCTGGAATATAATAATGCCCGTTTGCGCCTTGAACGTTCTTTGTCGGAAGAAGCACAGGCAAAATATGATTATATCTTTCGTATAAAAATTCTTGATTTCTATAACGGGATACCTCTTTACGATAAATAAAATACAGATAGTTCCGGAAACAGCAAAAGCTTCAAATATTCAGTACTTCAGCAGCCTGTTTAAAAAGAAAACAGGAATGTCATACAATGAATACAGAAAAACAGGATTGCAGTAAAAAAACGAAATCCGTAAAAGCAGGATATGAATAAAAGCCGGCTTTTACGGATTTGATTTTTTATTTAGATTAATTGCTTAGAAATTATATTTGGTGTTGAATTTGCTGATTACGTCAAGCATCTCTTTAGAAAGATAAGTTTCAGTAGTTTTTATATATTCTGGAGGAACGGAATAATATGCTTCCGCAATAGAACCGGCTATTGCCGCTAAAGTATCTGTATCTCCGCCAACGGAAACAGCAAGTCTTATAGTTTCTTCAAAATCGTTTGCTTCAAGAAAACATCTTATAGAAACAGGAACAGTTCCCTGACAGGTTTCATTAAAGCTGTTATTTTGCTTTATTTCTTCAAAAGAAGGTATTGTATAACCGAAAATATCGTTTGTGAATTGTTCTGTATCTTTCTTGTCAATAGTGCCTGTTCGGAGAAGAAATATCAATACTGCTACACATTGAGCTCCCTTTATGCCTTCTGGATGATTGTGAGTAACTTCGGCACTCATCTTAGCCTGCGTCATTACTTCTTCATAATCATCAAAAGCCCATCCTACGGCGCTTACTCTCATTGCAGAACCGTTGCCATAACTATTATAAGGCTGAGGATCATAAGAACTTATCCATCTGCGGAAGTATCCTCCGTATCCTCCCATAGGATGGGGATATCTTCTGCACCATTCAAGAAGAGAATCTCTGTAGTTCTTACCGTTAACTATTGCATCCGCGACAGCTATCGTACATATAGTATCATCAGTATAGCCGCATTCATGGTTGAATAATTCGAAATCAGTTGTATGAATATTATCAAATTCAAAACGTGAGCCGACGATATCTCCCATAGGAGCACCTATCAGGATTGACTCTTTTTTCATCTTCTGTTGTATTTTTGTTTGTCTTCTTCAGTGATTGCACGTATGACTTTACAGGGATTGCCAGCAGCAATAACATTTGCCGGAATATCTTTATTAACTACGCTTCCCGCTCCGATAACGGCATTGTCGCCTATCGTAACTCCGGGTAATACACATACGTGAGCACCAATCCAAACATTATTGCCAACAGAGATAGGGTAGGCGTATTCAAGACCTTTGTTACGTCTTTCCGCATCAATAGGATGTCCGGCTGTGTAGAAACCACAGTTAGGTGCAATAAAGACATTGTCACCGAATGTGACTTTTGCTCCGTCAAGAATAACGCAGTTTACATTAGAATAGAAGTTTTCTCCGATCTCGATATTATATCCGTAATCGCACCAGAACGGAGACTCAACCATAAAGTTTTCTCCTGTTTTTCCGAATAAACGTCTTATAACTCTTTCCCGGTCAGCTGCATTTAAAGGTCTTAAAGAATTAAGTTCATAACATTTGTCTTTAGCTTTTACGCGTTCTCTTAATAGCTGTTCATCATAATTTGCATCATAAAGCAATCCTTCTTTTGCTTTTTCTTTTTCTGATTTCATAGTCTTATACTTTAATATCTGTTTTTTTATTAAATATAAAAGTTATTGTTCTAATTATTAATGGTTTCATTCCCTTTTATAGAAAAATGCAATTAGTTTTTCTCAATTATTCAACAAAAAAGAATAGCCACATCATATTTGATAAATATGTTGCGGCTATATTTCTTAATTTATTATTTTTATTCCGGTTCAGATGGCAATTTCACTTCTATATTAAGAAGTTTCATAAGTTTTTCGAAATGATCTGCTGAAATGGCCGGAGGAGTCTGAGTGGACGGCACTCTTCCGAATATCGAATAAAGCTGATCATTTGAAAGAAAAGGCGGATTTTCGATGTTGCAATACAGTTTTCGGCAACGTACGAATACAGGAATCTTTTCTGTCCTTTCTCTGTAAAAAGCATCCCAGTCTTTTACGTTTTTAAAATCCTTGCCGTTAATGCCGGCAGTCTGATCCCATTCATAAGGAGGGTTGCCCGGTACAATACAGTTATTTGGCAATTTAACGCCATGTTCTTCATACCATTTCGCCGCTTCTTCGTGATTCTTATATATCTCTACAACTTCAAGTACGGCTGTCAGGACCCTTGTTTTCTGATTATCGGAATAAATGCCATAGTCTCCTTTTCTTGTCATATAAACTATTATATCGCCTACATTTACTTTAGGAGCAAAGTTCTCACCCCGGCATAATGCCGTTGTTGAGGGATATTCATTTTCAAGATCAGGATCACGACGGCAGGACGAATCAATAAAAGGAGGGAATCCGTATTTCTTAATTGCTTCTCTTCCCTGTTCACTTATGCACAAGGGCCTATATGAATTCAGTTTGATTGTCATAACTTTAACCGGTTATTATTCATAATTATAAACCCTGTTCATATGATTTTGATCAATAAAACGGCCAAATCATATCTTATCGAGAGGTTTGCGGCATTTATTGACCATTTCTTTGTATTGAGTGGGAGTGAAACCTGTTGCTTTCTTAAACTGACTGCTCAGATGAGGTACACTTGAATAGTTAAGACGAAATGCTATTTCACTTAATGACAGATCGTCATAAGCAAGCAGCTCCTTTACTCTTTCCGTTTTCTGTGCAATGAAAAATTTTTCAATCGTTGTACCTTCGGTTTCCGAAAAAAGAGATGTAAGATATGCGTAATCAAGATTAATCTTTTGAGAAAGATAGTCGGAGAGATTTATCTTCAGATCATTGTTTTTGCGATGAACAAGATCACGAACCGCATTTTTTATCTGCTCTATAATTCGTGATCGTTTATCGTCAAGTATTTCAAAACCTACAGCAAGAAGTTCCTGCCTTAATTTATCTGTTTGTTCCAGTGATAATTCATCCTGAATAACTATTTCACCGAGAGTTATATGTGCGGCATTAATATTAAGACGATTCAGCATCATTTCAATAATCATTATGCAGCGTGCACATACCATATTTTTAATATATATCTTTTGCATGCTCCTTGTTTTTCGGTAAAATTACATTATTAACATTATATATTCTTCTTATGTTTTATTCTTTATACGAAGACTGTTAGTTACAACACTTACACTGCTCATTGCCATGGCTGCACCTGCTATCATCGGGTTCAGCATAACACCGAATAAAGGATAAAATACTCCTGCTGCCACCGGAATTCCTATGATATTATATATGAATGCCCAGAACAGATTCTGTCTTATCGTTTTTACTGTCAAAGAAGAAAGTGAAATCACTTCAGGAATCTTATTGAGATCGGATGATATGATTGTTATATCAGCTACGTCCATTGCAATATCGCTGCCGTTTCCCATAGCAATGCTTAAATCAGCTTCGGCAAGAGCGATACTGTCATTTATTCCGTCTCCGACCATTGCAACAGTTTTTCCTTTTGCTTTAAGTTCCCGTACGAATTCCGCCTTTTCGGAAGGAAGCACATTTGACCTGAAAGAAGTGATTCCTGCCTGTCGTGCTATAAATTCTGCTGAATTATTATTATCTCCGGTAAGCATATATACATCTATCCCTTTTTGCATTAAAGTATTAATAGCCATGATAGATGATATTTTTATTCTGTCAGTAATATTCATAACAGAAATAATATCTTTACCTGATCCGAATATTACAATACTTCCCGGACTGGTTGTGATATCGTCGGGTAATAAAGACTTATCTATACCTTGTTGTACAGCAAATTCAACATTACCTGCATAATAAATCTTTCCGTTGACTAAAGCTCTCACTCCAAGTCCCGGAATATTCTCAAATTCCGATATATCTACCAGATCGCAATGAGCAAGATTTGATATTATACTCTGAGCAAGAGGATGAGTTGATTTACTTTCAAGAGAGAACAGAATGTTTCTGTTAATCTCTGAATCTTCATACCAATATTCTTTTTCAATATCCGGATTTCCTTCCGTAATGGTTCCTGTTTTGTCAAGAACAACACAGTCTGTCTTTTTTGCCGTTTCAAGAGCCTCTGCATTCTTTATCAGTATACCTTTTTCTGCACCCTTACCTATACCTACCATTATAGCTGTCGGAGTTGCCAGGCCGAGAGCACACGGACAAGCAATAACAAGTACCGCTACTGCAGATATTATTCCTTTGTCAATACCATGTACCGGATCAGCTATTACCCATATAGCAATAGTAAGTAAGGCAATACTTATTATAGCCGGAACGAAAAATGATGCTATTTTATCGACAAGCTTCTGAACGGGCGCTTTGCTGCCTTGTGCCTGTTCAACAAGTGATATTATCTGCGATAACATAGTCTTGTCACCTACCTTTGTAGCTTTAAACTTAAATGTACCCTTGTCATTAATTGTGCCGGCAAAAACTTTACTTCCTTTTTCTTTAGAAACAGGAACAGATTCTCCGCTAAGCATACTTTCATTCACATATGAATTACCATCTGTAACTTCACCGTCAACTGCAATTTTCTCACCCGGGCGGACTACTATTATATTTCCCTCTTTAATATTTTCGACTTTAATTTCAAACTGAGTTTTTCCTGCAACTTCAATAAGAGCCGTTTTTGGTTGTAAAGCCATAAGGTCTTTTATCGCGGTAGCTGTTTTGTTTTTGGCTCTTTCCTCAAGAAGGCGACCTGTAAGAATGAATGTTATTATCATACCTGCAGTTTCGAAATACAAATGGCCTGAATCTGATAAAAGGAAATCCGGAAATATGAGATTAAAAACTGAATAGAAATAAGCTACAGAAGTACTCAGAGCCACAAGTGTGTCCATAGAGACTGTTCCTTTCTTTATCTGATTTATAGCTCTTGAAAAAAAAGATCTTCCGAAGTAGAAAACTGTTATTCCGGAAAGTATAGCACATATTTCTCCTGAAAATGAGACTGACGGAAAAAACATACTTAAAATGAAAACCGGAAATGAAAGTAAAGCAGCAAATAAAGCATTATTCCGCTGCTGTATATAATTAGCATTTTTAGTCTCTTCTGAACCGGAAGTTTTCTGAATATCAGTCACTAACTCATATCCTGACTTGCTTACAAGCTCTTTTATTTTCTCCGGATTCGTAAGAGATCTGTCATATTCTATGCTCACTTTCGCAGAAGCAAGATTAACTGATACATTATAGATCCCATCATGTGTTTCCAGAATTTTCTCCATACGGGCTACGCAAGCTGCGCATCGTAATCCCTTTACAGGGAATATATTTTTTTCTGTCCTTACCATAACAATTAATTTTTTTCTTAATACAAAGTTCGAATGTTTACCGATTATTCTCTTATACAATTTTTAGTTTGAGTTATATAATTGTGGTAATGATAATATTAGAATATGTTGGCATATAAAAATATAATTTGTTTAAAAAATATATATATGTGATAAACTTGATTTTTTGTATCAGTAATTGAAGTTTTTAAATAAACATGAAGTGAATCACCGTGTTATTTTTTAATAAATGCAAACATTGTTTGCAGTGATTAATTTTTATGAAATATCATATATGAACAGACTGATACACAAGCAACGGTCATCCTGCATTATAAAATCTGATATATTTATAAGAGTCGTTTTTATTTTTGTTTTGACTTTTTCTTTAGAATTACTTAATGCAAAAGAGTCTGATACCTATAATAATACTATTGAAACACCGGCTTCAGTAACGGCAATTATAAAAAGTATTTCGGATGATAATATTATAACAAAAAGTTTCACAATATTCTTTCCTCTTAACCTTTATAAGATTCTTCCGGGATATGCAGAAAATGCCATAACTCTGGATAGTCTTAACAATTTTATAAAAACAGGTATGTCGGATACCACAATACATATTAAGAAAATTTATATATCCGGCTCCTGTTCTGTAGAGGGTGGCGCTGAATATAATTACCGATTGTCCGTAAACAGATATATGACTTTATATAGATATTTAAGCAGTAAATATCCTGAACTTTCAGCATGTTCAATCGAAGTTGATGCTTTAGGTGAGAACTGGAATAAATTAAAATCAATGATTGATTCCTCTCAGATTTCCGGAAAAATATCATTGCTGGATATAATGAACTCCGATAAACCTGATAATATAAGATTAAGAGATCTGAAACAGATCAATAAAGGAATACCATACAGGTATATTTCCCGCAATTACTTTCCGAAATTGAGATACGCCAATATATCATTCAGTTATATCAATACTCCTGTTCCTGAGAAACAGCCACAAATAATTATTATAGATGCTCATCCCGAAGAAGAGATAATTATAGAAGAGATTGCTGAAGAGATTCCTCCTGTCGAATGGATAAAGAAACCGCTTTTTGCTTTTAAGACAAATCTGCTTTTTGATGTAATAACCGCACTTAATATAGGTGTTGAAGTCCCAATTGGTAAAAGATGGTCGGTTGATGCCGACTGGCTATTTCCATGGTGGAGACATGATAAAAACCGTCCCAACAGTAAGCCTTACCGCCTGGAAGTATTATGCGGCAGTCTGGAAGGAAAATACTGGTTCGGTAACAGAGATAACTATCCTGTTCTTAACGGATGGTTTGCCGGAGTATATGGCAGTGGCGGTCTTTACGATCTTCAATGGAAAGCAAAAGGATATCAGGGAGAATTCTTTGTAGCAGGTATAAGCGGAGGTTACGCTCATAAATTAGGAAAACATTTTTCTATGGAATATTCACTGGGGATAGGTTGTCTGAGATCATATTACCGTCATTATGAGGCATTCTTCGGAGTAGATAATGACTGGCATCCGATTCGTCTGAACAACGGTACATATACATGGATAGGGCCTACGAAAGCAGAGGTATCACTTGTCTGGCTGATAAATTATAAAACAAAGAAAGGAGGCAGATTATGAAAAAGTTAATCCTTTTTTTAGTTGTTACTTCTTTTTTACTTACTGCAAATTCCTGTTGCCGTCAGCATCTTGAAGAAGGTTATTTCACGGAAGCATTGATACCGATAAGTGTTGACTGGAAAGTCGCAGGCATTGATCCGCAGAATGTATCTGTCCTTTTTTATGACGAATACAGCAATGATCTTATAGTACAGCATTATTTTGAAAATAACGATCGTCCTGTTCAGAGTTATGTTAGGGTACCGCCCGGTAAATATAATGTTCTTGTTTTCAATGAGCTGCCCGGACAGATAAGTAATGTGGATATAGGTAATAAGGATGATTATTATAAAGTTGAAGCCTATGGTCGTAAAGCTTCCAATATAAGATTGTCAGTCAGCGATGATAATTATATAGGCCATACAGGAGAGCTTGCTTCGATTATTGTAAAAGATTTCGAGGTAACAGCTGATATGGTATATCATACCAATATACTAGGACTGAAAGATGATTCATCAACCGGTATTACTGAAGTTTCAGATAAACTTATGGGCCTTGTTCCTTTAAGCCGTTTGTCAACACTTGAAATCAGTATAAAATATAAAGGTCTTGACAATGCCTATATGCCGGCTTTGGTCAATGTGCATAATATGTCTTATTCCTACTTTTTTTATAATAATAAAAACGGCATGTCGGCTGCTTCGTATCAGTTTACTGCGGGTGACAGAGTTTATGACGATAATTCATCAACCGAAGGAACTGTTTCCGGAAGCGTCGATCTTTTTGGAGTAATGGGTGACCGCAATTCTATTACCGATCAGCCTGAATCTGAACCTATAATACTGGATGTTCAGTTGATGCTAGTAGATAAGGATAAGACAGTCATTACACGAAGTTATAATATCACTGATCTGATAAAATTCAAAGATGAATCAAGCGGTACTATAGTTATTGAACTTGAACTTACGGATGATGATCCATTGCCGGAAGTTGAACCGGGAAGCGGTGATAAAGGTGGATTTGAAACGGAACTTATAGACTGGAATGTTGTCGTTGTGCCTTTGATTGCTAAATAAACAATAGCGGGAATTATGTGTAAATATTATCAGGAAAATACATTAAGAAGGAAATTCTTAATCATAAATATAAAATGGATATTAAAATTATGTCAAATCAAATTTTAAAAGGTATGAAGAAGATTTTGTTTTTACTTACTATTGCGGGAGCATTGGCAAGTTGCTCCACTAATGAAGTCTCAGATGTTAATGATCTGGCTAAGAACAGTGAAATTACTTTCAGTACGTTGAGAGATAAGGTTGAAACGCGTGCGGCGAATGACGACAGTGAGGATTATCAGGTATATGCTGTTATAGAAGGAGGTACAACCTGGTTTATAAATGAAGAGTACGGAGGTACATCTAATGATCCTATAAGCGGAAATAAATATTTATGGCCGGGAAATGGGAAAACTGTAAGTTTTTATGCATTTTGTCCGTCCTCTAGTGTTACTGGGTCAGGCATAACTGTTGGTGATACAGATGTCTCAACTCCTTCAATACCGATAACGTATACTGTTTCAGCAGATGGAAACGAAGACTTTACGATTGCAGCCCCGGTTCTTAATCAGTCTGCAGATTTGGTAGAGCTTGAATTTAGTCATGTGCTGAGCAAGGTTAGTGTAACAGCCACTCTTTCTCAGGAACTTACAACAGCGGGATATACTATTAAAGAGGGTTATACTTCTACATTAACACTGCTATATAATACTTCAACTATAAATGCTGCAGATGACTCTCCAACATGGGGTACATTAAGTGCTACAAGTATTGATCCATATACAGAAGCGGCAACATATATTATAATGCCACAGTCTACAAGTGGATGTAGTGTTCAGATCACCGGAATTACTATTTTAGCAAAAGACGGATCTGAAATATTTAACGGTGATTTGAAGAGTTATACTTTCAGCGCTGATAATACAGTTCTTTCGGAGTTTAAACAGGGAAATTATTACATTTTATCATTTGAAATAACTAATACGGCTACAGATTCCGGCAATCAGGATGTTTTTGGGGATGAAATTCAATTTTCTGCATCTATGGTTGACTGGGAATCAGAAACAGGATCAACTGTCGATATAACCCAACCATAACCTGATTTCTACGATACTAAACAACCATAACCGGAAGAAAAACCTCTTCCGGTTATCTTCTCATTTTTCTAAAATACCCCTTATCTGAAAGCTCATATATTTTCCGGTTTATCGCTTTTCTTTTTATTAGTGATATCATGCAAAGATGATGATATGGTTGATATCTGTGAATATAATGATAATGCGATATGCTTTTCTGCAGATACTAAAGAAGGATTTACAAAAGGAACACCTATAAATTCATCTAATGACATTCCTGTTATGACTGTTTATGGATATCAGACAGGAGCAGGGGCAGAAAATAACTGGGAAAATAAAGGGAGCACGGCAACCCCGGCTTTTATTAATAACCTTAAAGTAGTCAATTCGGGAGTAGAAACAGAAACTGCCATATGGAATCCTGAATATAATGTTTACTGGCCTGCAGATGAAGCACTCAATGTTACATTTGTCATCTCAACTTATATTTCTCAGACAAGGTGAAAAAGACTCAGCTGTTAATGGGTCGGCTATGTTCTCTCCGTTTAATGTAAGACTTAATCCTGTTTCTGATACTGATAAGTCAAAATATAAATTTACGGATTATCCCTCCATGGCAGGAGGACTTAAAGTCTGGTCGGTTTCTACAACAATGTTTTCGCCACTTGGCAGTGTTACCTGGGAAACAGATGTAAGCGAAGATACTATTTCCAATATCTGTCCTGAAGGATATAGAATTCCTTCGTCAGATGAGTTCCGGCAGTTATTATCTGTTACAGGAGCAACAGGAACTTCGCATTGTATGGGCGGATTATATGCTGACGGATATTTTGACAGAGGTGAAATCACCGTTTCGGGGAGTTCTATCTATTCTGGATATTCTGTAGGAGAAAACACTGGTCTTGCTTTTGGCGGTTTGCTTATATATAATATTCAGACCTATGCATCTATATTTATACCTTTTGCAGGACGAAGAGATGACAAAGGTTGGGTAGCTGAAGTCGGATATACAGCATACAATTGGTCTGCAACTCTTGAAACAATAGGAGAAGCCACAAAACCTTATTATCTTAAAGGTGTAAAGATTAATACTTCTCCGTTCGCTCAGTCCAATGTTGACTGGTGGTGTAATAAAGGTGATGGCAACAGTATCCGGCCTGTACTTGATCGGTAACAATACAACAATGCTTTAAAAACAAGATAAAAGATAATTGAATGCAAGCC
The DNA here is from genome assembly GCA_947074105.1 of uncultured Bacteroidales bacterium. Taxonomy (GTDB): domain Bacteria; phylum Bacteroidota; class Bacteroidia; order Bacteroidales; family JAUNSR01; genus JAUNSR01. Next base: position 9,714 of record CAMTON010000045.1, on the reverse strand, counting down.
GTTTATTTATTTAAAAAATCAGAATAAGGTATAACTTCCTTTATCTCTGCAACTTCTGTATTCGATACTCTAGTCGGTCCTATATAAACATTATATGTATAACAATATCCCTGTTCAAAGACACCTCCCGATGGTACGTCTATATATATATCCCTCCATGTATTATAACCACCTTCTATTGTTAAGGCAATTTTTACAAGAAGAGAGTCAGTGAGCGGTTTGAAAGGTAAAAAGTCAAGATAAAAGACATTTTCATCTGAGATCTTATTCAGATTTATCATATTATTTGCATTTTCCTGATACCAGTTAGTAGCAGTCGTAATTACACCTGTTGCAAGTTGAAGAGTACATTGCGAATTATCCGGTCCCTGCATATTATAGCCTCCTGATCCTATTTCAGCTATCTCATATCCCTCTTCCGCATAAAGATTTATTTGAATTTGTGTGCTTATTCTGTTGAAGATAATCTGAACTTTTGTAGTTTGATCTTCTGTGATAACAAGTTTTTCCTTACTCCACCATAAATAATCCAGATCATTAGATAATCCTATCAATTCTCCTCCTTTTTCACTACTGTTTACAAATGACGGAGTTTTGTCAGAACTGTTATTAAACTCTGAAATGGCATAAATGTTATATGTTCCCGGTTCCAGTTTTATATTATAACTTGCATCTTCCGGATTTATATATCCCGGAGATGTAGACTGAAATATAGCAAAGTTTATAGGCATTCCTGTAAGAGGCGTTTCACTTCCGTCATATATATACATGTGTATATATCTCCCTGAAGGAATCGGGACAGTGTCAGGAGTATATGCAGCTCGTGTATTAATATGACTTTCGTCTAAATACAAAGAATTAACGAATGTAGTAACTTCAAGATTACCATAAACAGTAAGTAATGAAGTTTCACCTTCTTCTTCTATATCTTCAATGATTAAATTATATTTCTCTCCTGCGCAAGCCGCAAAAGATAAAATAATCAGCAATGATATTATAGCTATATAAATATATTTAAGTTTTAATTTTATCATGATTATATTCTGATTATTAAAGTGATTCATGTCTATGACTTATAATAAGCCGGTAATTATTGCTATGGTACAGTAACATCAGGCTCTATAATCTCTTTCCATGGAGCAACAAGAACATCACCCATTACAATTGAATCACCTCCTGTATATGTTATATCATAGTTATATGAATATCCGCTTACGTATCCTCCACTTGGAATAGGAACGCTGACTTTTGCTTTTAAATCAGTATTATTAGTTGTTATGCAGTTAAGGTTAACAATGCAGCTATCTGAACTATTATATGGAAGAAATATGGTACTCAGAGTCAATCCGCTGATATTTAATGAAGAACCCGAAGCAGTGTCGCTGGGTGTTGCCGTAATTTGGGAGATTATTCCTGTTGAAAGACTCCATTTAGAGTCAGTTGTGGGAGGCGGGACACCTATATTTGAAGTGTCATATATTTCTTTGATTCCTTCGGTTTCTTCTTTATTTACAATTGTAAAGCAGACCTGGCTTGCTTTATGATAGAATGTAATCGGAAATGTATTGGTAGGAGAGTTTATCTCCTGATCAGTAATACTTCCCCATATATAATCTATGCCGTTTTTCAATCCTGTAGCCTCATTACTTATAAATTCCAGCGGAAGGGAATCTGTAAGAAGAGATATACCGTAAAAATTATAATTACCATAAGGCAGATACATTATTCCGGTACCGGCAAATGTCCCTGCAGTTTTACAATCATATACCGGAGCGTCAAGAAAAGTATTATACTTATCATTAACGAAAGCAAAGATCTGAGCTTTTTTTCCTGCGGGAAAAGGGATATCATTGCTCTTGGTAAAGTTAGTTTCAATTCTTGGACTAAAAAAAACGGGATATTTCTTTTGATCAGTATATGAATTATCCTGATCTGTTCTTATGTCATCAACTATATATTCATTATTTACACAACCTGTAAATAATGTAGTGGCAAACAAAAGAACGCAGCCGGAAAAAAGCAAAGAAACTGAATATCTTAAATTTCTGATATGATTCATACTTTAATTTCTTAGATGTTGTTTTGTTATTCTATTATAGCTTTTTCTGAGCCTATCTTAACTTTATAATTATATGTATATCCTCCCTGGAATATTTTACCTCGCGGGCAAGGTATATATAGAGAATAGCTTTTTGTCGTTTCATTGGTTTCCTCAAGAAAACTCAATGTCAGGTCATTATAAATTTCAACCGGAAGCATAATGCACTCTGCCACCATATTGTTTATATCCATATCAATCTCCTTTTCCACCGAAGTAGCGGGATTGATGATACCTGTAGCTACAGACCATGAACCGGACTCTTCTTTTGCAGCAGTTATTCTTACACTGCTGATATTCCCTATTTCATAACCCTGTTCTCCGGAAAACTCTACCTCGTAATGGGTCGCGCAGTGATTCAGAACAAATTCTATTGTTTCATTATTTTTTGCGTTTATATTCACATTGTTCCGTTTTCCCCAGACATAATCTGTTCCGTTGTAAACATATTTCGATTTCCCGGTTAAGGGATCAAAATCAGGGACCTTATCAAAATCCGAATTAAAAACGGAAAGCATATATATGTCATAAATTCCGTCCTGCAATTGTACATTATCGTGGATTGGCACTATTTTTCCGGTCTTTCTGGAATAATATACACCTTTGGCGTAACACTTATTTTCATCTGCTTCTTTACCTGCTTTATATACATAAACATGAATTATAGCATTTGCCGGAATATTGCCTGTTATATTAAATCCACCCGATACATTGGCCGGCATAAAAGAATTTATTTTGGCAGAAATATTCAGAGGATAAAATGTTTCATCAATGGAAATAGTATCGGCTAATATTAATTCATCTTCAATCCTTACAGTAGTATAATCATCACTACATGACTGAATCAACAGAACGCAACATGTTGAAAAAATAAATTCATATATATATTTAAATAATAATGATTTCATATCCTGCAAATTAATTGTTTTCATCTGTCATAATCAGGTCTCCGTCTTCATTGACTTCTTTCCAGGGTGCTATTACTGCGCTGCTGAAATATACGGTGTCATCTTTAAGTTTTACGGAATACTGATAAGATGTTCCCCCGACAAACTTATTGTCATCAATTGCCGGAAGATTCAGCGTAAATCCGCGATAATCTTCTATCTCTTTAATTTTAAACCTTATATAAACAGGAATTGAAGAAACATTATTCAGAGGTAGAATAAACTGATGACTGGCAAGTTCGCTGCTAACCATTGCGTATGTCGGACTAGATTTCACACTTGTCGCAGGAGTCAGTGAGCCGTTATATATATTCCAGCACGCACTGTCCGGTGCTATAGGTTCTGCCAGTGCGGCATAATTGATATAATCGGCTATTACATCTGTATCAGTATTATCAACAGTTATAATTATCTGAACCGCACTGTGTGTAAATTCAACAGGCAGGGTAGTAGGATTCTGGACAATATTGCTTCTTACGTAGTACCATATATAATCTGTTCCGTTATCTATATTATAAGCCATTCCATTATTGAAAACAGGAGGTTTATCACTTGAATTTACGGAAACAATATAAAAGTCATAATATCCGGATACTACTTCAATAGGTGTGTTGCTCAAGGGAGAGATAGAACCGTTTTCATATGCTTTATAAAAGTTATTTATATTAAGAATACAATTCCCTTTAGTTACGAAAATGAAAACCTGAGCAATATTGCCTTCCTGAAAAAGCGTATATCCCGGTTCTGAGGCAAGAGAGAAGTCAAGAACGCGCGGATAGAAGTTTACAACATTTTTCTTTTCGGAAGCGATATCTGTTTTATTCAGTCTTTCATCGTCAACTCTGAAATAATTGTCGGTACAGGAAAAAAAACATATTCCTAATATTACAGAAAAAAGAAATTTTATATAATGCATAATATTATCTCCTTTTTATTTTAGTGTTTTAGTCAGCTGCAGAAGAATCATTATCACCCTCTGTAATATTATATATATCCGGAATTATAGGTGTTCCGTCCACCGACTTGACCCAATCCTGTACTCTTACATTATCAAATAAAACAGTATCTTCTCTTAAACGCATTTTATAATGATATGCCGTATCTGCCTGTAAATAGTTATTTACCACAGGTAAGACACCTTCATAGGTTTTTGAATAAGTTACACTGTTTATAACAAGACTTACATCAAATGTCACTGATAAATCTGTTGATTCACTTACTTTTAACGGAGGCATTATGAATGTTCCCATATATGACGTATCGTTTATCTGAGTAAATGATAGTGACTGTTTTGTCTGATTTATACTTGTTGAAGGTCCGATGTATCCGTAATACAGATTCCAGTCTATATCTGATATGACGGAAGGAGTTATCTGCATATTGGAAAATTGCTTAATTTCTATACTATCCTGTATATATAAGACGACAACTACCTGAGTGCATCTGTGCCTGAATAAAAGGCTGTAATTATTTGTAAGCAGAGTTGGTGAGATATTTATAATGTCGGCCCATATATAATCAGTATTGTATTCGAGGTCTGAAAATGTGCCATAGGTAAAAACAGGGACAGCATAATTCTTTTCGTCAACTCCTGCGCCATAAAGACTATATGACAGACTGCTGATCAGATACATTGCCTGATCGACAGGTGTAAGAGTTCCGGCTTCTTTTGTATAATATTTTACGTCTTTTACAAAATCTCCGCCGTATTCATAAGCATAAACGGTCACATATCTGTTCTCCGGTATCGCCTGATAATCGGTTGTAGCAGAAAACTCATTCATATTGCCAATAAAATTGACACGCATTTCATCTTTTCGGGATGGCTCTTCTATACTGTCTTCTTCTGTTACCGGAATTCCTTGTTTATTAATGCTGTTGTAAGTAAGAGTGCTTTTCTCACAGGAAATAGTAATCAGACCAAGTAGTGACACAGCCAACGCCGATATTATAATTTTTATATATATAGACATATGTAATTTATCTGTTTTATAACCTCGTCTTCTGTTTTATTAAAATAAACCAATCATGTTACTTGGTTTATTTTAAAAATGGTTCGCTAAAATAAGTTCATAGTAAAAAATATCGTTTTAGAGACTTGTCCCTTCGTAATATTTATTACGACCAACCAAGTAAATATAGATTTATCTTTTATTTAAACTGATTTTTATTAGATAACACATCGGTTTTTCATTTGTTGAAAATCAAAAATTAATTTCAATTATTTTGATTCAATGTATTAATCCGGAATAAATGCCTGTTTTGTCTGAATTAAAACAATACAATTAATATAACATTGCTGAAATCAAAAGATAACGTAAAAATTATCTAAGATTATTTAATTAGAGTGATTTGTGAGAAATTGGACAATCGATATGTTAATATAAATATTAAAAATTAATATTTATATGTTACTTAGTGTTTCTTTATTCTTGATTAATTTGGATAATTATTCTAGTTCGAAGAATCGTAAAGTGTTAAAAAGTAATGGAAAAGTGAGGTTTACGGGTATTTAATTCTAAAGTATTTTGCATATTGTTAAAATTAATAATAAATTTGCACCTGATTTCGAGGTTGATTGTTAATTAAAATTTGGCTTGGCTAAGCTTTGTTTTGCTAATATATATTTACGTGGTATTAAGTGATTAATTATCAGTGGATATTTTTGCATTCGGCATTGTGGTTTTAATTATTGGTTTTTAGATCAAATAGGAAAATTCATTACGATTATAATTAGAAAAGGTATTAGAGATGTTCTTTAACATTACACAAAATTTAAAACTAGTCATTACAGTTTTATTTAGTATGATTATTGTTTCCGGTTCGTTTGCGGATGATAATAAAACGAATATAAAGTTTCGGTATAACGATATAACGTTATATAAGAACTTCGGCGATAATTCTCAGTCAATAAAGAATCTGAAAAATGGTATAGACAAAGAATTAGAAAACATAAATAAGGGAGGAATAAATATCCGTATCGTCTCTCTTATTCCTACGCAGGAAAAAAACAATCTTATAGCATTAAATGTAGCTTCGGTTCGTGGAGCATCTGTAAGAGAGTATATTAAAGAAAACTATCCTTCGCTTACCGACAGCAATTTTGAGTTTTTTATTTCTCCTTCAGAAAATAAAAGCGAAGTGGAAATTAGTTTTTCCGATGCAGTTTCTGCAGAAATTAATAAAGATATTTATTTCTCTGTCAATCTTTCAGACCATGATAAGATAAATTCAATGTTTTCTTATTATGATTTATTTCCATATCTGAACAGTTCAGACCATAATCCTGAAAAATATTGTGACATAAGTTTTCTCGATCCCAAACTTGATCCTACTGAAACTATGATTCTTATTGGTAAAGAGGAGATGAGATTCGGCTATACTGTTTATTTCAAACTGAACAGTGATAAAGTCGAAAAGGGCTATATGAATAACGGAAATGCTCTTTCCAATCTTGATTCATTACTTAATAAAGTAAAGACCGAATATATAGACAGTATGCTTATCAGAGGCTTTGCCTCTCCTGACGGAAGTCCCAACTATAATAAGAAATTATCTGCAAGAAGAGCACAGAATTATAAAAACTATATTTTATCCACTTTTCCTTCGCTTGATGACAAGAATATCATAATAGAGGGAATGGGAGAAAACTGGGAAGAACTTCGGTTTTTTGTCATGAACGACACGGAGGTGCCTCACAGAGATAAGCTTATCGAAATTCTTAATGATGAAGAAATCTCAGATTTTAAACGTCAGAAAATGATCGAACAGCTTGACAACAGTTGTGTATATAAAGATTATCTTCTTCCGAAATATTATAATAATCTTAGAAGCGGAGCTTCATTATTTGTCTACCTGAATCCGGGAATGCTTATGCAGCTTAATTTCGAGCCGGTAGAAGTAAAACTGGAAGAACCTCAGGCACCGCAGCCGGTTGAAGAAGTGATTCCTGAACCGGAGATTATAAGCAAGTCTTATTTTGCTTTAAAATCAAATATGCTGAGCGATGTTACGGGAATGCTTAATCTCGGAATAGAAGTACCTGTAGGCAACAGATTTTCTCTGATGGTTGACGGAAGCTACGGCAACTGGGTTACAAAAAATGATAAATATGCCATGAAAGGCGTATTCGGCTCCGTTGAGGCAAGATATTGGTTTACCTCTTTCAAAACTATTGAATCTGATTATATGAGAGATAAAAAGTCGTTAAGCAGATTTTTTATCGGTCTGCATGGTATTGGAGGCGGAAAATATGATGTTCAGGTAAAAAAAGGTATTCAGGGTGACAGTTTCTATGCTTTCGGTGTAAACGGTGGTTATTCATTAAGTCTTAACAGAAGTCTTAATCTTGAATTCAATCTTGGTATTGGAGCTGTTCATACTCCTCAATGCCGCTATTTCAATGAACCGGAAGAAGGACATCTTATCTGGAGAAAAACAAAAAATGATGTTTCCATATTTCCAATGATAACAAAACTAGGAGTATCACTTGTATGGATGATACCTGTAAAACGAACAGTAAATAAAGATAAGAATGACAAATAAGAACAGAATATTATTTAAGGCTCTTGCATTGCCTGTTTTTATCCTTGGCGTTTCATGTTCCGATCACAGGGATCTTTATGTTACATCGAATGCGATGTTGAAAATAAACACAGACTGGTCGGAGAATACATATTATCCTGATTTTTCCACTCTTATGGTTTATGAGGAGCAAAACAGTGGTCTGTCAAAATATATTATCGAGGGAAATGAATCTGCTGATCTTAATCTTAATACGGGTGTATATAATTTCATCATCGTAAACGAGATCATGTCGGATGAACAGAATTCCGGAATCGACTATCTGAGATACAGAGGGACAGGTTCCTTTGATACATTTGAAGCTTATGCAGCGGTCAACCGTCAGCGCTCTTCGACCAGAACTGACGGAAAGGATGTTGTATTTAATCCGGATACGCTTTATTCGGCTGTACAGAGCATCTACAGTTTTGAAAATTCAAAAGGTTATTTTCTTAAATACCAGAACGGGCATAACGGTTTTGATACACCTGCCGATTATGTCAAAGACTCTCTTTGTGTGGATATAAAGAGAAGAGTCATTAAAACAGAAGTTAATGTTACGGTCAAAGGTTTCAGTTTTATGAAACCCGGAATAGATTCTTCTTTTGACGGTTACGCAGGATCAGTTTTCCTTGCTTCAGGAAAGAGATCCGATGATGTAGTGGTACATGAATTTGAGATAAATGATATAATTCAGACTGATGCGGTTAACGACATAGCAGTATTTACGGGTGGGTTTTCATGTTTCGGGCCTTCCGATAACTGGGAAGACAAAGAGTATATACTTACTATGTATGTGAAAATGGTCAATGATGTTACTGGAGTTACACAGATTGATGTCCGTGATCAGATCGAAGCATATATGAGTGAAGGAAAAATAAATACCGGTTGTATAAGGTTAAACGTTGAGGTTGAAGTTGATCATCTGGATATAACGGTTCCGGATATCGGTGTTGACGGTTGGGGTGATGAGACAGATATTATTTTACCATTGAATTAAGAATTAAACAGACAAAACTTTTTAAAAATAGAAATATGAAATCGTTAAAATTGGGTATCGCAGCTCTTTCTTTAGTGTGTTTAGCAACTGGCTGCAGTAATGGTTATGATGTAGACGAAATTTTAAGTGCAGAAACTAAAAAACTTGATTTTTCTTTATATTTAGGTAAACAGACTAAAGCTTCTGAGTTTGCAAACGAAGAGCTTAAAGCATTGGACGGGACAGACGGAAACCTCCCAAAAGTTGAAACTTATGTTCAGAATACATCTTCTGATTTTCTGAAACTTTATGATGTTTATCTTAAACATTCAGGTGGTAACTGGCTTACTTATGGTGATGAGAACGGAAGCAATCTTGCAGAATTCTTCATTCCAATGGATAAAAAACTTCATTTTTATTCAACTCTTCCTTCAAAAAGCTCAAATATCAGCAACAAGAACCTGAATAACAGCTTATATACATTCACATACAGAATTGCAGAAGAAGCTAATAACCAGGAAGATCTTCTTTTTGCTTATGCTGAAAGAGATTTTACGGAAAACTATAAAGACAACAAAGTGTCTCTTACTTACGGACATCTTCTGTCTCAGGTTAACTTTTCTGTTAAATCTGAAAACAAAATGGATATCTCTGTAAATTCAATCGAGCTTAAATGTAACGACGGTATTTCTGACGTAGGTTATTTTATCTTTAATTCTACTTCGGAGCCGGCTAACTCATTTTTGTGGAATCTTATCGGAAACAGTCACCTTACTCACAACTATCTTGATACAGAAGTTCTTGTAAACAATAACCCTGTAGGTGAAATCAAATCGCTTAACAATGGCAAGAATGCTCTTATGCTTCTTCCTCAGGAGGTAAATGCTTCAAATATTGCAACAGGAAGCAAAGCTACGGTTCTTATCAAATATGCTCTTGAATTCAACGGTATCGAATATGTTGACAATTCAGTTAATGGTGTGGAAATCGAACTTCCAAACATTGTATGGGAAGCAGGAAAGAAATATAATTATGTATTCGACCTTACTTCAGATCTTAACAAACTTGACCTTAGCCTTGACGTTAAAGAATGGGAAACTGAATCTGACCAGGAATTAAAATAAGAT
>CAMTON010000044.1 GCA_947074105.1 uncultured Bacteroidales bacterium | reverse complement strand
CTTTCATACCACCCGCAACTACTGTTGGAGAGATATCACCTACCTGCTGGATTTTGTCGAACGCCTGGATCATACCGATTACAGTACCCATGAAACCAAGAGATGGAGCCATCGCGATGAAAAGAGTGATCCAAGAAAGACCTTTTTCAAGACGACCTGCCTGTACACCACCGTAAGAAACGATTGAACGCTCTACTACGTCGATACCCTGGTCGATACGAAGAAGACCCTGATAGAAGATTGACGCGATAGGACCGCGAGTGTTACGACAGATATTTTTAGCTTCTTCAACATCACCTTTTTCAAGAGCAGCTTCTACTGCAGTGATAAGTTTTTTAGGGTTGATTTCAGCTAAGTTAAGATAGATAATACGCTCTACGATGAAAGCCATACCTAGGATAAGTGCTAATACTACGAAACTCATGAAGAATGCATCACCCTCGATGAATTTTGTTTTAAGTTCTTTGTGAAGACCAACTTCTTCTTCGATTACAGGAGCCTGAGGTGCAGCCTCTACTGTTTCTACTGTTTCTACAACTTCTACAGGAGCTGAATCTTCCTGAGCGTTAGCTACAGTTGACATTCCCAGAGTAAGGATTCCGGAAAATGCAAGAATTGCAAATAACTTTTTCATTCTGAATTAAATTTAATTTATTGTTTATAGTTTAAATTATTTTCCTTTTCTCGCGGAGGGAGCGGGATTCGAACCCGCGATACGCTTTTGGCGTATACACGCTTTCCAGGCGTGCCTCTTCAGCCACTCGAGCATCTCTCCAGTATTATTAACCTTTCATGGTTAAATATTTTCTCGTGCGGCAAATGTAATTAAAAATATTAGCCAAGAAACAAATTTGATGCATATTGTTCACTAAAAATTGAACTTTTAGTTTTTTTAAAAGCTTAAATCCCGTTTTTTTAGTCAAATTGTAATAAATACTACAATTTGTTATTTATATCTTTAAGTTAAAAGCCCTTATAAAAACGGTATTTTTCCTAATGAAATGCACAATGTTATAAATGAAACTACCTCTTTAATATTTCCGGGGCGAAATATAATAGTTTTCCATAATAAATCACTCATTCTGACCGATATAATTAAAAAAACGTGATAAACCCTATTATATTATCCTAAATGGCAAAAAGTTTTTTTGCATTTTCAGTTGTAATCCTGTCTATCTCTTCTACAGTAAGTCCGAATATTTCGCCGAGTTTTTCTGCTGTCGATACCATATATGCCGGCTCATTTCTTTTTCCGCGATAAGGAACCGGTGCAAGATAGGGAGCATCTGTTTCAAGAAGAAGTCTTTCCGGACCCATTATAGCAAGAGCCTCCGGAAGATGGCTTTTCTTAAAAGTTACGATACCGTTAATTCCGAAATAAAAATCTCCCGTTTCAAGAATATCACGTGCATCATTCTCATTTCCCGAAAAACTATGAATGACACCTCTTAATTTTTTATGCGAGTTCTTTCTCAGTACATCTTTTACCTCCTCAAAGGAATCTCTCACATGTATGATAAGAGGAAGATCCATTTCAGATGCTTTATCTATATGCCACTGAAAAGCTTCTATCTGTTCTTTAAGGTGAGTTTTATCCCAGTAAAGATCGATACCTGTTTCTCCCAGTGCTTTAAACGGATATTTATGTATCAGTTTTTCCATTTCTGATAGCTGTTCTCTGTAATCTTCTTTGGCATCCGTCGGATGCAATCCAATACTTGGCACTATGAATTCAGGATTCTTTTCCCACAAACGTATAATTCTTTCCAGCGAGTCAGTATCAACATTGGCCAGAATCACCTTTTCAACGCCGGCTTCTGCAGCTCTCTGTGCAACGGCTTCTATATCTTCTTCAAATTCCGACGAATATATATGTGAATGAGTATCAATCATAAATTATTTAATAATATTCTGATTTTCAAAAACTAAGCTTTTTCTGCATTTTTGCAGCTTCAATAGCACGTTTTTCTTTTGTTCTGTAATAATAAACGACTCCGAACTCCTGACACTTTTCAATTTTGACAGAAGACGGATAATCTTTATATATTTCTTCAACCTGATTCCAGATTTCAAGAATTATTTCATCAGCCCTTGGACGAAGTTCTGCAACAGCGTCCATACTTTTTGCAGTATTGTTTCTCAATCCTTTCTGGATTCTGTATGATTCACAGAATATGTTGTAATGAACCTTAACCTTAGCTATAGTAGGATTATAAACCGGAACGCCTCCTTTTTTAAGCCTTTCCTCCTCTCCTTTTATAATAGCTTCTCCCCATTTCAGAAGAGAAGTTTCTGATGACAGATCTGGCACAGTATAATCATCGATTTCAAGACCGTAAAGAAGTTTATTTTCTTTTTTTATCTCACTTCTTATAACAGACATATTTAGGACCTGTATGAAATGAGAAATATAAAGACGTACGCTTTTTACCTGAGACTGATATTTTTTGCTCGATTTTACCTGAGCATCAAAGTTCTGGGCGTATAGCTTATTGTTTCTTTTGAAGACTTCTACAAAATTGCGGGCCTCCTGAATACTTTTATAAGAGATTACAAGCTGATTGTTTTCCCTTATATCATCTTTAGTTATGGCATTTTCCAAAGCCCGTATTCTGGCCTGGTCTGTATTTGGTAATCGACGATAAGGCATTTTAGAAAGATTTAAACTGTTTTTTCGGTATTTATTTTTCTCTTCCCATTAAATCAAGGACATATTCCTTTAGAAGAGTTTTTGATGAAGTGTCTATACTTATTTCATCCAGCGCGGCAAAAGCTTTATCATAATAAAATCCTATTTTTTCTTCACATAAGTCTTTTGCTCCCGATTCATTATAGATTCGTGTAAACAAATTTATTTTGCTTTCTGCGGTAAGAGCGATATCTCCGGTAAAGATCTTATTCATCTTTTCCTTATCCTCTTTTGTTGCCAAATTTAAAGCAGAGATGAGAAGAAAAGTCTTTTTATCATTAAGAATATCCCCTCCTATGTTTTTTCCGAATACCGCAGTATCGGCATAAACATCAAGAAGGTCATCCTTTAACTGGAATCCCATTCCGATATTTTCTCCGAATGTATATATATGATCCGCGTCTTCAGGTGATGCTCCGGCTGCTATTGCACCGAATTTAAGTGCACAACCAAGAAGTACTGCGGTTTTAAGTCGTATCATCTCAAGATATTCCTCCTCTGTAACATCACTACGCTTTTCAAACTCCATATCATACTGCTGACCTTCGCAGATTTCAAGAGCTGTATTTGAAAAAACATTCAGAATTTCAGGAAGTATCTTCTTGTCCGCTTTCGCAACAAACTGATAAGCGATAATCTGCATTGCATCTCCTGATAAGATAGCTGTATTGTCATCCCATTTGATATGAACCGTATCATTGCCTCTTCTTTTTACAGCTTTATCCATAAGATCGTCATGAAGAAGGGTGAAATTATGAAATATTTCAAGTCCGAGAGCCGGATATATGACATCTTCGTTTTTACCTCCGAACATTTCTACCGCCAAAAGAGAAAGAAGCGGTCTCATTCTTTTTCCTCCGAGTGAAAGAATATATTTAATAGGATCGAATAATGTTTTGGCTTGCTGGGGATATTCAATATTACTTATTTCTGAGTTGATATAAGTGATAAGTTCTTCAATATTATGCTTCATTACACCTTTTCTTAACAATATTTTTATAATATATTATTCAAAAGTAATGGTTTTGTATAACTTATACAATAAGATTTATTCTCAATAATCATCATTTTTCAGTTTTAACGATTAGGGTGTTTATTTTTTTCGCAATACCCTCTTCTCTGCGGCATTCTCACTCTTTAATTCAGGTAATGATAACTTTTCATTGTTATTTAAGAGATAATTACAATAAAAAAATCCGTTTCCGGACCAACGGGTCTGAAAACGGATCAGTATTATTTAATTAAGAAATTAATCTACATAAATAGCCCAGATAGCGACATCTGATTTGAAATCGAATTTAATCTGTTTAGCTTTCTCGTTGACTTTAAGTTTCAAAGGGGATCCTACACTGAACATTCCGTCGTTCTGATAGAAGTTTGCCCATGATGTTCCGTCAACTGTTGCAAGACAATCGAACTGATATTTTTCCCACGGATATTCAAAAATAACCGTGATCTCTTTCACTTCTGTCTCTTTTGCAAAGTCAAGCACAAGATTAGATGTTTTATCACCTTCTGCAGGAGCCCACATTGTCTGGAAGCTGTTGTCAAGTACATTAGAAGCATCACAATATTTATCTCTTGTCGAACTTGCCGTTGCTTTGATATTCTTAATAGTTCCTTTCTCTTTCGTTTCACCCACTTTTGGCATCATGAAACCATCTGTCGGAACTACGTTGTTGATTTTTTTACCGCAGTCAGAGAAAGTGATCTTATCCATACACATCTGTCTGTAAGCTGTTCCTTCGATAAAAGGCAGGCGGTGTTTATGATAAAGAATATACATCTCACCGTTGATAGTCGTAAGAGTATGGTGTCCCGGACCGTAAACCTGTTTTTCAGGATCTTTCTGTAATATAGGGCTGTTGTCTGCCTCAACGAAAGGACCGAAAGGTGAGTTTGAAGTCGCGTATCTTACTTTATAGCTGTCTTCAATTGTTATACCGTCAGAATAAGTAAGAAAATATGTATCATCGATTCTGTTTACGAAAGGTGCTTCGAAGTAATTTGTCGGAGTGATCTCTTTTGCTTCAGTAAGGAAAGTATGCATATCATCGGCAAGTTCCGCTACATAGCAGCGCCCGTTTGTCCAGTTCCATCCTGAACCCCAGTAAAGATAATTTTTGCCGTCCTCATCGATAAACACTTCAGCATCGATAACGTGACAGTAACCTGTCTTGTCATACTCCAGAAGAGGCTTATCGCCAAGCATGTTTTTCCATGGCCCCAGAGGAGAATCAGCTACACCTGCCCAAACCTCCGATCCTACAGAGATGTACATGTAATATTTATCTCCTTTTTTAATTGCAGAAGGTGCCCAGACATTACTGTTTCCTGAATTTGCAGTTCTGCAGGCATCTTTTGTTGGCCAGTTAAGCTGATGATATTCCCAGTTCTGGAAATCTTCAGTCACCCAGCAAGAAAGTGAATCTCCGCCCCATGGATCGATAGTAGCGTAAACATAATATTTACCGTTGTTTTCCACTACACTCGGATCTGCGAAGTAACCGGGAAGGATAGGATTTGATATCTGAATCATCTCGCCGGCATTCTTTGTACTATGCTGACATGAAACAAATGCAGAAGCGATAATCGCTGATGCTAAAATAGACTTGAAATTCATATTGTTTAATTGTTAATAAGTGCTCGGGAGCAAAAATAAAAAAATAACCATAAATAAACTACTATGGTTATTCAGTATAACAGCACTTTACCTCCGCTCAAAGGAGGTTTGTGTTTTTTTAAGATATTTATTCGAAATAGAATACAAGAGATACAAGCCTTGTTTTAATATCTTTTATCGAATTAGTATACTTCAGATCAGAAGGATCTCTAAGGTCTGTTCTTTTATGCTTCAGCATATCAAGAAATCCAAAGCCGAAGCGCAGCTCCGGGATAAGTTTAAAAAACGGAAGATATATATCAACACCAATACCCACTTCTGCAAGCATATCGAATCTGTTAAGCACAATAGGGGTATCTTTTCTTTTTGAAATATCAAATGATGGTGTTACCCCTGCTACAAGGTAAGGGCGATAATTGTTTACGCGTTTGGCACTATATTTTATAAGGATCGGCATATTGATATAGTTGGATTTTATATCCTGAGAAATCCATTCACCGGAAACTTGTTCCTTGAAATAAACATTCTTGTTGCCAAAACACATATTCGGAGTTATACGCAAATTCAGTCTTTCCGTAAATGCATAGTCAGCAAGAAGCCCTACAGTGAAACCGGGCGAAAACTCCGGAATCTCTGCATACCATTCCTCCCCATTTTCTGTCTTATACCCATTATGCGAGAAAGCCAGATCCTGTGAGTGAGCTCCAAGGAGAAATCCGAAATGAATACGACGCTGATCTACATATGGAGTATTCTTCACCTTCTCTGACTGTGAAAATATGGATAATGTATTGGAAAGTAATATTATTAAAAGAAGAAATATTTTTTTCGGCATATTTAATGACTCATTTAAGTGAAAGGCTTTTTACCTCATATCCTTATAGAGAAAACGATTTGATGCATCAAATATTATGTTCTGACCTCTTTAGATAAGATTTTATTATTGAAATATGATATTTAATGAGCTTTAAGTAATTTTTCAAACTATATTCAAAAAAGAATATGTTTTGATTTTGTGATTTTGGGAAAAGCTCTATTTTTGTAGTGCTAAAATAATACTAATAATTAAACTCGTTAACAAAATGGCTTACGTAATTTCTGAAGATTGTATCGCTTGTGGTACATGTATCGACGAATGTCCTGTAGGAGCAATCTCTGAAGGTGATATCTATGTAATCAACGCTGATACTTGCACTGACTGTGGTACTTGCGCTGATGTTTGTCCTACTGAGTGCATCTCAATGGCAAATTAATTCGATTTTAGTTAATCAAAATAAGAAGAGCGTTCAACATTTAATGTTAGAACGCTCTTCTTATTTTATATTATCTCATAAGATATCTATTCTTTTACAAGCAAAGCACTGAATTCATAAAGTATCCACAGAGGAATAAAAAGCAATATCATAGAAAAAGGATCCGCCGGAGTAAGAATGGCAGATATCACAAGTAATGCTACAACTGCATATTTTCTGTAAAGACCGAAAAACTTTCTTTTCAGCAATCCCATTGCAGAAAGAAGTTTGCACAAAAGCGGCAATTCGAATGCAAGCCCCAACATAAATATCATAGTAAGAAAATTCGACATATATGAATCAAGAGAGACTGTATTCTCTATAAGACTGCTGACAGTATATGTAGCGAAGAATCTCAAAGTAACGGGAAATATAAGATAATATCCCACGGCAATACCGGAATAGAAGAAAAGATTCCCCAAGGTAAAGACCGACATCACACTACGCTTTTCATGAGAATAAAGTGCCGGGGAAATAAAATTCCATAAATGATACATAAGTATCGGAAAGGAAAATATAAGTCCGAGCCAGAATGAAGTTGAAAGATGCGTAAAAAACTGTGCGTTAAGATTATAGTTTATAAGGTCAATCCTAAACGGCTCGCATAGTGAATCAAATAATCCTGTAGGTCCGAGCAGAGCGCAGATCTTGCGGTAAACGATAAAATCGGAACTACAGGGTGCAAGTATCACATTATCGAATATCTTATCCATGAAAACGAAGAAGACAAAGGAAAATGCGGCAACAGACAGAATAGAACGGATCAATACGCCGCGAAGCGCATCTATATGATCCCAGAATGACATTTGTTCAAGCTGTTCGTTTTCTTCCCGAATCATTTCTTAGAACTTTCATCATTTATCTCATCCTCAATTTCTCTCATCCCCTGCTTGAAGCTTTTGACTCCTTTACCAAGACCTTTCATTAGTTCCGGTATTTTTTTTCCACCGAAAATCAAAACCACTACAAGAGCGATAAGTACGATTTCCCATGTTCCCAAGAAAAATAAAACATTATACATATAATAAATCTGATTATGAATTTATACAAATATAAGTCTATGGATTAAACATTTGATACTTAATAAAGTTTTTTTTATAGTTTTGCAGATGTATTACAAAAAATCAAAATATATGAAAGCATACGTTTTTCCCGGACAGGGTGCTCAGTTCGTAGGAATGGGCAAAGAACTATATGAAACATCTGACAAAGCAAAAGAACTATTTGAAAAGGCTAACGATATTTTAGGATTCAGAATAACAGATCTTATGTTCAACGGAACAGAAGAAGACCTTCGCCAGACTAAGGTTACTCAGCCTGCCGTTTTCCTTGTTTCCGTAATCCCGGCTCTTATCGATCCTTCGGTAAAACCGGATATGGTGGCAGGGCATTCTCTTGGTGAATTCTCTGCTCTTGTCGTTGCAGGAGCTCTTTCTTTTGAAGACGGCCTTAAACTTGTATCTAAAAGAGCGGAAGCAATGCAGAAAGCATGTGAAGCTCGTCCTTCAACTATGGCTGCAGTTATCGGTCTTGATGACGATAAGGTAGAGGAGGTTTGTAACCATATTAAAGAAGAGATAGTTGTTGCGGCTAATTATAATTGCCCGGGACAAATCGTTATCTCAGGTTCTGAAGAAGGTATCGCTATCGCTTGTGAAAAAATGACTGCGGCAGGAGCTAAAAGAGCTCTTAAACTTAAAGTGGGTGGTGCTTTCCATTCTCCACTTATGAATCCTGCAAAAGTTGAACTTGCTCAGGCTATCAATGAAACGGATTTCAGTGCACCTGCCTGCCCTATTTATCAGAACATTGACGCTCTTCCTCATACAGAGCCACAGACAATAAAAGATAATCTTATTGCTCAGCTTACAGGTGCTGTCAGATGGACACAGATTGTTAAGAATATGATCAATGACGGTGCAACTTCTTTCGTTGAAGTTGGTCCGGGAGCTGTGCTTCAGGGACTGATCAAGAAGATTGACAGAAGCGCAGAGACATCTGCATTCTGATTATAAGTAACCGACAGTATTATATCGATCATTATTAATCATATAGTATAAAAAAGACAGACCGCTGATTATGCGGTCTGTCTTTTTTGCTTTATGTATTTCCGTAGTTCACCTGTTTTAATTCCCACTCCTTTTTTTTCTCCGAATATTCATAAGTGAATATTCCCCAGTCATTTATCTTAATCTGGGCATGACTGTTTTTGGGAAGTGTAAGCGACCGGTTTGATAGAGTTATCACAAGCCTGTTGCGGACAAGCTCCATCTCCATAAATATAAATTCAAAGTTTTTCTTTTTTCTGAATTCCTTATTATCGGATATATTCCTGAAAGTCATATATCTCATATGACGGTTCTTCACGTCTTCCGGAAAACTGTAACTAAAAGGATAATTATCCACACATATATAAGGATTGTATTCTCCGTTACCTATCGGTGTGCTCTGATAGACGCCGACATTATATTCAATAAAAAGGCTGATACTTTTATCAAGCATCTTATTAAGGTCGCTGTCCTGTTTTTGTGCACTCATAAAGATGCAGCAAAACGAAAGACAGACAACCAACATTAACTTTCTCATAATTTGTCTTTTTTGTCGTTAGATTTTGATTTCTGCTTTCGGCATTCAAAGTTTATTTGTTGTGTAGTTATAGTTTATCACTTCTAACACCTGCGTGTAATTAATGTTTTCTCAAAACATCGATTGTCTCATTTTTTTAATACAAAACCCACTGATGAAACAGACATAAATCATTACTAAAATAAAATTATGTAATAGCCGGATACTCATTTATACATAATATCCTATAACTTTTAATGAATGATTACATTTTAAATTTCTATTCAGTAAAGAACTTAAACAAAAGCAAAACTCTATTATTTACACCGAAATCATTAAGTTAAATTCATCCTTTTTCCCTGCGGTTTTGTTCTTAATTTAACTAAGGAACATTGTGGATAAAACCGGAGTACGGTTATTATTTGGATAGTAAAAAATGTGATATAAAAGAGTGAGAGCCTATTACCGGGACAGGATATAAACCTGAGCCACCTATCCCTTAGCATTTAATTAGCAGTTGATTTATACGTTAAAAAACTAAGGATGTTAACAAAAAAGGGGACTGAGATTTTGATGAATACATTAAAGAGAGCTTCATTGCTTTTTATCTGTATTATTGTTAACGCTTCCGCGGGATTTTCCCGCGACATGATTAAAAATGCCTCCATAGAAGCCGGCTTCAACAGGAATTATATTCTGAGGTCACAGGAAGAAAAACTCGGGCTTATGGATAATCCTTATAATAATATTTATAATCTGCGTATCGGTTTTCAGAGCACTCCGAAAGACAGCAACTATTATGATAAGATTTACAATTATCCAATTGTAGGACTGGCTTTATCTTTAACTGATAACTCTTCAGTAAGGCTGAAAAACAATTCTTATATAGGAAATATATATTCCGCTTACGGATTCATGGATATGTCGCTTATCAGGACAAGAAAATTCCGTTTTGAATTTATCTTTCAGTGGGGAATGGCATACAATCCTACAAAATTCGATGCTGTAAACAATGCATGGAACGAATATGCAGGTGCTCCTGTTCAGGTAAATGTGGCGGGAGGTCTCGGAGTCAAATATATGCTCACCCGCAATCTGGAAATCGGGGCCGCAGCGGAAATTCGTCATTATTCAAACGGAAGACTCGGAATGCCTAACAGAGGCATAAATATGGCGGGGATCAATGTATCTATGAGATATCTTTTCCGTCCGGATGAATCAATATATTCAGCGGATAATATAAAATTCAAATTCACTGAAAAAGGATTTACCTATAATCTTTCTTTTGCCGGAGCACTTCAGGCATCAATGGACCAGTGGGAAGTTTATAAAGGGTCACGTGATAATGAAACCGGAGATGAGAACGAAAACGGAACGATAGAAATTCCCGATTTTAAACGAAGTCCGGTTTATGCGATGTACAATACGTTTCTGTACCGCTATTCTCAGATGTGCGCGAGCGGAATAGGACTTGATTTCTATTATAAACCTGAAATCAACAAAAGCCGCGTATGGGATGCCATGATATATGGCTTTGACGCAATGAAAAGCCATAAATACAATAAGCTATGTGTCGGATTATCGCTTAATCATGAGTTCTTCTATCACAATTTCTCCGGATATGTGGCTGTCGGAATGTATATGTTCAGGAAATACGGAATACCGAAAGATTATGACAGCAGATTTTACCAGAGAGCCGGAATCAGATATTATATACCTAAACTCAACGGTCTGTATATAGGATATGGAATAAAAGCTCATAATTTCGGGAATGCCGAAAATATGGAACTTTCTGTCGGATTTAATTTTAAGAACAAAAAAAAGGATGCTTCCCGTTAGGAGCATCCTTTCTTAATATTTTAAATACCGTAAGTCATTACTGAAGACGGAATGTTACTGGCAATGTATATTTAACGCGTACCGGTTTTCCACGCTGCTGACCAGGTTTCCATTTTGGCATGTTATTTACCACACGAAGAGCTTCTTTGTCAAGAGCAGGGTCAACACCACGAACTACTGTCGCATCAGCCACGCTACCGTCTCTCTCGATTACGAAAGAAATGATTACACGACCCTGGATATTGTTTTCCTGAGCGATAGCCGGATATTTCACCGATTTACTGATGTAGCTAAGAAGAGCCGCGTCACCACCAGGGAACTGAGGCATATCTTCTACAACTGTAAAGATTTCATTTGATGCTTCTTCTTCTCCATCAGGAGCACCTTCATGGAAGTTAACGTTTACTTCTGTGTTAACATCATCTTCCGATGATTCGATTTCAACCTGTTCGATTTCTTTATCATCCTCTACGATGTTAAGGATCTCCTCAACCTGTGGTGCAGGTGGTGGAGGTGGCGGAGGTGTAGGCTGCTGAATTGAAACAGGAATGATTTCCTCTTCAAGTTCATCAAAACTATCGTTACCAACTTCAACTACCGTAACTTCCGTAGTAGTCCATTCAAAACAAACATAAAGTGTAGAAAGAATGAAGACTAATCCTAAAAGGATATAAAGCGTTCTTCTTTTTTCCAAGTCAACTTTGGGACTCTTTTTTATTTCCATATATATAAATCGTTATTATGTTTCTCAATGTGGGCAAAAGTAGTATATTTTTTCTTTTATGATTTAACTCCACAGTGTTTTTTTAACCTTTTATACCGCTTTTATCTTATGTTTAATGCAAAAGTAATATATAATAATTACAACTCACTGTTTTTTTATATGCTATATATTACAAATTGATGAATATTTGATTCATTTTAAGTTTATTTTCATCCAAATACACTTCCATGATATACATCTTTACTTATTTTTGAAATGAGTTAAGACAAATGTTTCCGGTAAGTGTTCAGAATAATCAGTCTGCATTTTTAAAATAACAGTTATATAACGCAATAAAGTAAGGAATATTTTGTTATTATACATATGAATTTATCTGTTAATGTTTTTTAGTTTAAAACCGGTATAATCAAAGCCGGATTGCAATAAAAAGCAGACTTCGGAATAAGCCACATTATATATGAGATATAATCTAAACAAGACAGTTCTTTTATTATCACTACTTCTCTCCTCCTCTTTTCTGAAAGCGGAAAGCGGAAATACCGCATTCGGATTTCTTGATATTCCCGTATCATCCAGAGTCAATGCCCTGGGAGGAGTAAACATATCTCTTGTGGAACGTGACCTTTCGGTGACATCTCAGAATCCGGCCTTACTGGGTCCCGAGATGAATAAAAACGTATCCTTAAGCTATATGAGATATCTTAAGGATGTGAATCTGGGTAGTTGTGCTTATGCTTTTGCGCTTAATGATAACGGAGCTGTTGCTGTCGGTGCTCAGTTTATAAACTACGGTGATTTCAAGATGACTTCCGAAGACAATCAGATTCTCGGAAATTTCTCGGCAAAGGATATGCTTTTCAATACGATGATAGGATATAATATTTCCGAAAGATGGCGAGGCGGCGCAAATGCCAAATTCATATATTCCGTCTATGAAAGCTATTCATCTTTCGCCATGGCAGTCGATCTTGGTCTTAACTATTTCAATGAATACCGCGACTTCTCCTTCTCTATAACAGCCAATAATCTTGGAGGCCAGCTTAAAAGTTTTAATGAAAACCGTGAAAAGCTGCCTTTCGATCTTCGTGTAGGTATTTCTCAGGCTCTTTCTCATGCTCCTTTCAGAATATCGCTTACCGCAATCAATCTGACCGACTGGGACGACAAATACATTGACAATAGTGTGTCGGATGATGAATACGGTTCAAACAAAAAAGATAACTTTGCAAAGAAGATGTTCAGACATATGCTTATAGGTGTTGAATATCTTCCGACAGACAATTTTTATCTGGCTGTAGGATATAATTATAAGAAAAGAGCTGAATTTGCAGGAGGCGGTGGCGGATTTCTTACCGGATTCAGTGCCGGAACGGGTATTATAATAAAGAAATTCAATATAAATGCCTCAATAGCGCAGCATCATATCAGCGGCACATCTTTTATGATAGGCATGAATCTCCTTCTTAACAGGTTCTGATTCCGCAGTTATATCATCATTATAAGCCAAATAAGAGTTTTGTTGTTATTTGAGAATAACCCTTATTTAAATTTTTTTTGATGAAAAAGATAGTTATCGCCATTGACGGTTTTTCTTCTTGCGGAAAAAGTACCATGGCAAAAGAACTGGCTAAAAAGATCGGTTATATTTATATCGACAGCGGTGCAATGTACAGAGCGGTCACTCTTTTTGCTCTTGAAAACAATATCATAGCAGACAACGGAAATATCGATGTGGAAAAGCTGAAAAGCATGATGAAAGATATCAATATCGAATTCCGTCTTAATCCCGAAACTCACCTTCCTGAAACATGGCTTAACAATAAGAATGTTGAAAAAGAGATTCGCAACATGCGTGTTTCCAACAACGTAAGCAAAATAAGCGCAATCCCTTTTGTCAGACATAAGATGGTGGAACTTCAGCAGAAACTCGGCGAAAAAAAGGGTATTGTGATGGATGGCCGCGACATAGGCACTACAGTATTCCCCGATGCCGAACTTAAAATTTTCGTTACTGCCTCTCCCGAGGTTAGAGCGCAGAGAAGAGTTGACGAGATGCATTCAAAAGGGGAAGACGTATCGTTCGAAGAAGTTCTTGAAAATGTAAAATCCAGAGACCATATCGATCAGACACGTGAAGAAAGTCCTTTGAAAAAAGCAGACGACGCTCTGGAACTCGACAATTCCCATCTTACTATCGAAGAGCAGGACAAATGGCTCGAAAAGCATTTCAATGACATTATTAATTCATAATTACGATGGAAGTAAAAATTGAAATCGACAAAGGTTCCGGTTTTTGTTTCGGCGTGGTTAAAGCTATCAATAAAGCAGAAGAGGAACTCTCGAAAGACGGGATTCTTTACTGTCTCGGCGATATTGTGCACAACAGCAGCGAGGTGGAGCGCCTCGGTGCAAAAGGCCTTATCACAATCGACCGCACACAGATGCAGAATCTTAACAACGTGAAACTTCTGCTTCGCGCTCATGGTGAACCGCCTCAGACATATGAAATAGCCAAAAGAAATAATATCGAGATAATAGATGCAACTTGTCCGGTTGTAATCAAACTTCAACAGAAAATAAAGAAAGTATTCGATCAGACTGATTCGGAAAAGACAAGCATCGTCATTTTCGGAAAAAACGGTCATGCGGAAGTCAACGGACTTGTGGGACAGACAAACGGTAAAGCTATCGTTGTGGAAACCGAAAAAGACCTTGACAATCTCGATTTCACTAAAGATATTTATCTTTTCTCCCAGACAACAAAATCACTTGATCACTTCCGTTCCGTAATAGAGATTATCGGTAAACGTATTTCTCCGAAAGCTCACTTCACATATTACGACACCATTTGCCGTCAGGTTGCCAACAGAATGTCGGCAATAAGGGATTTTGCTTCATCTCACGATATAGTTTTCTTTGTCAGTGATAAGAAGAGTTCAAACGGAAAAGTACTTTATAACGAATGTCTTCATGTGAATAAATCCACCTATTTTATCAATGAAAAAGAAGATGTCGAAATCTCAATGATAAAAGACGCGGCTTCAATAGGTATCTGCGGTGCCACTTCAACGCCAAAATGGCTTATGGAAGATGTTGCCGCTCAGATAAAAAGCTTATTGTAATGTCACACCCGCCCGATATCGATCCTTATATTTTTTAAAAACCGATCACCGGTCTGAAAAAAGGCGTACAGTGTTAATATGACAACTGTACGGTGGTAATATTGTCACTGTACGGTTGCAATATCGCAACTGTACGGATGTCACGAAAATTATCCCTTACAAATAAGGGTAGTAAGGGCAGCTACAATAACGGCTTAATAAAAACGTTAGTTTTATTAAGCTAAAAACAAATTCTCTAATGGAAAAACTTCAGGAAAAATTAGAAAAAGCCCGTATGCTTCATAAGAGCGGACTTAACTGCAGCCAGTGTGCGGCAATAGTATTCAGTGAGATTACCGGTCTTGACGACAAAACGGCGGCGGCAATAATGTCGGGATTCGGCGGCGGTGTAGGAGGTCAGGGCGACGTATGCGGAGCTATAAGCGGTATCGTGATGGTGGAAGGTATGCGCCGTGAGCCGGGAAAAGAAACGAAGATGACCACTTATAATAATGTGAAAGATATTTCGGCCCGATTCACTGAAGAAAACGGTTCGATCGTTTGCCGTGAATTAAGAAGTAAAGACGGTATGGCTGCCAATGGGAATAAGATTAACAGAAAGCCTTGTATGCAGTATATCGAAGATGCTATAAGAATCTATTACGGATATCTTAATGACCAGGAATAAAAAGCGGAGATAAATACGTAAACATATATCTTATTAAAAAACAACGCATCCGACATCTGTCTTTATGATATGTCGGATGCGTTGTTTTTATTCTATAGATTATCTACCGGTAAGGTATGTTATTTATCATTCAGACTGTCAAGCATATTCCTGCATGAGTCTTCAAGAAGATCAAGGACAAGTTCAAAACCATCGGCTCCTGAGTAATAAGGATCAGGTACATGGTCATAAGTTCCCGTTGTAGAGTAATCCATCATACGGCATATCTTTGCTTCCGATTCAAGGTCCGGAGCCAGTGCTTTAAGGTTGGCAAAGTTGCGGTCGTCCATCGCAACGATAAGATCGAACTCTTCAAAGTCGGACGGATGGACCTGTCTTGAATGGTGAGTCAGTTTATAACCGCGTTTTGCGGCATGAGCTCTCATTCTGTTGTCCGGAAGACTCCCGCTGTGACCTCCGTAAGTTCCGGCAGAATCAATTTCAAATCTGTCGGCAAGACCTCTTTCTTTTATCATATCCTCCATAATACCGTTAGCGGCCGGAGAACGGCAGATATTTCCCAGACAAACAAAAAGTATCTTATATTTTTTCTTTTCCATGACGTATTGAGTTTTTTATTTCTGAATTATTATTTTTCGGTTTAGACCGGATCGACATCAAAGTATATCAGAAGAGATTTGAAGTCAGGGTTCTGCAGAAGGTCTTCCCTGCTTTTCATAAGTATCTCTTTAGCTTTTGATATGGAAGCTTCGTTTTCAATCTTTATCACAATCTTTCGGATAAACATCGACTGTATCCTTGCAACAGGGGGATTGTCAGGTCCGAGTACACGGTCTCCGAATACTGAACGTAGGTATTTGGCATACATCATTGACCGGTTATGTACTATCTTCTCATCACGATGCTTTATATAAATATATATAAGTCGGTAGAACGGTGGATAGCAGAATCGTTGCCGCTCAGCAATCTGAGTTTCATACATTCCGCGATAATCACTGTTGATAATCTGTCGGATAAGCGGCAGCTCGGGCGAATTTGTCTGTATTATCACCTCTCCTCTCTGCTGACGTCTTCCAGCACGACCTGCCACCTGAACCATCATCTGAAATGCCCTTTCGTGCGCGCGGAAATCAGGATAATTCATAATGGTGTCGGCGTTTATTATACCGACAAGAGAAACATTATGAAAGTCAAGACCTTTGGAAACCATCTGTGTTCCGACAAGAACATTAGTCCTGTTTTCCTGAAAATCGGAGATGATATTTTCATAAGCCTTCTTGGTCCTTGTCGTATCAAGATCCATTCGTGAGACTTTTGCTCCGTGGAATATTGAGGTGATCTCTTCTTCAAGTTTCTCCGTGCCGAGTCCGAGCGACATGAGCGAGTGATTCTTACATGAAGGACAGGAGTCCGGCATCACAATGGAATAACCGCAATAATGACATGAAAGAGATTTTGTAGACTTATGATATGTAAGAGAAACATCGCAGTGTTCACATCGTGGTACCCATCCGCACATCGAACATTCGACCATAGGAGCAAAACCTCTTCTGTTCTGAAAAATGATAGACTGAACTCCGGTTTCTATATTCTTTCTTATACCCGAAGCCAGAGGACGTGAAAAATGAGAGACAACTGTTTTTTCGGCTCTCTCCTTTCTCATATCTATGGCATGTACATAAGGAAGTTCGACATTTTCATGTCTTCTCGTCAGTTCCACATAACCGTATTTGCCGGTCATTGCATTATAAAAGCTTTCGACCGAAGGTGTAGCACTTCCCAGCAGTGTCTTTCCACCTTGTAGGGATGCGAGAACCATTGCTGTATTTCTTCCGTTATATCGCGGAGCAGGGTCCTGCTGCTTATAGGTTGCTTCATGCTCTTCGTCGATAATGACAAGACCAAGGTTTCGGAAAGGAAGAAATAGAGAAGAGCGCACACCTATTACGATGCGGATGGAATCTTCATTTAAAAGTTTGTTCCATATTTCGACTCTTTCATTATCCGTAAACTTTGAATGATATATTGCCAGTTTATCGCCGAAAACCTTTTTTAGTCTTTCAGTCAGCTGAGTTGTAAGAGCAATTTCAGGAACCATAAAAAGTACTTGCCGGCCGCTTTCCACAACTTCTTCAATAAGATGCATATATACTTCGGTCTTACCACTGGACGTTACACCGTGAAAGAGAACGACATCTTTTGATTTGAAATTTTCATCAATAAGGGATAATGCCGATTCCTGATAGGGATTAAGAATTTTAAGTGCTTCCTGCTCTGTTACGGTTTCTTCAAGTCGTGATTTTTCACGCTGATAAACTTCGAAGATTCCCTTATCTATAAGTGATTTTATTGTCGCGTTGCTTACTCCCGCTTTCTCTATAAGTTCTTTCTTTGTTACTTCTGCAAGTTCTCCTTTGCGCATAAAACCTGACAGGTCAAGGTATTTAAGAAGAAGCGCGAATTGCTTTTTTGAGCGTTCGAGCGAATCGAATGTCTCACGCAGTTTCTGCTGATCGGTGCGGGAAATAGTAAGGCGTACGCATCTTTCGAATTTTACCTTATATGATTTTTTAAGCTGTTCGGTTATGACAAGAGCTTCCTTGTCAAGCAGAGATTTTATTATGGGAAGTACATTATTATATCCCGATATTCTTTCAATCTCCGATATTGAAAGTTTTTCTTTAGATGCTACAAGATCAAGAATGACACTTTCTTTTTCTTTAAGTCGTGCCTCTTCCTCCTCTTCATAGTCATCATTTGCAGAAACTATCGTTTCACTTTCTATTTTCAGTCCTGACGGAAGAGCAGCCTTATATACCTCTCCTATTGAACACATATAGTAAGAAGCTATCCATTGCCATAGCCGGAGCTGTGACTGTGTTACTATAGGGCGTGAGTCAAGTATCGCATGAATCTCCTTTGCGGTATAACCATTCGGCGCATTATCATGTATATTCATGACAATGGCGGTATAGTATTTCTTTTTGCCAAACTGTACTATTATACGGGATCCGATAAAGACCTCTTTCTCAAAATGGAAAGGTATCGAGTAGGTAAATACCCTGTTCAGAGGTAAAGGAAGAATTACATCAGCGAAAATACTCACAACAGAAAAATTAATTTATAAACATCGCGTTTCTTGAGATATAAAGATACAGACAAATTATGATTTACAATATGTATAAAAATTAAAGATGCCGTTACAGAAAATAAATTCCCGTAACGGCATCCTTTATGATTTAATATTATCCTTATCCGGTTTTCTTCAGACAGTGATCATTTATACTCTTATATTCATTAGAAATAATAAATAATCGGTCTGATTTCTACAGAATATTAGAAGAATACTACAGCACCCATTTTCCAGATACTCTGTTTTGATCTTACATCTTCAAGGACATTTGTAAAACCGAAATTATAGGCTACATAAACCTGAAGTCTTGAGAAAAGATCTACACCGCCTCCGACATTCGCGCTCCAGTCTGATCCTTTGCTTCCTGAAGAGATATGCTCAAGATGTTTGTTGTGGCTGTTACCCATACGCACATTGAATTCCGGACCGCCAAAGATATAAGGCTTAACTATAGGAAGAAGAATTGTGTATTTAAGATTCAAAGGAATAGACAGATAGTTGAAGTTAACAGTCTTATCCTGAATATCAGTACTTACTCTTGAGTAAAGGACAGAAGCATCAAAGCCAAGACCAAGAATAGGAATTGTAAATTCTGTTGTAGGCCCAAGAAACCATCCTGTAGCAGCCTGAGATTTGAAATCTTTCAGATTAAGTTTTGAAACATTTACACCTCCGCGAAGTCCCCAGTTCATCTGAGCTGAAGCCGGAATTATAAATGCACATAGAAGCAAACCTAAAATTAATGTCGTAATTTTTTTCATGTTGTTTTCCGTTTATTTAAATAAAAATTTATTGTCTATTATTATCTCTTATTGCCTAATATTATCTACACAAGCGCTTAACTTAATGAATATTAGCAAAATTATGAAATTAAATCGACATTCTTATTAATTAGTTATAAAGAGAAACCTTAAAAGAAGTTGAAACAGAATCATTTTCCACCACTACTATATAAACACCCTGTTCATTTATGTTTATTCTCATATCTGAAGATGAGGCTTCAGATTGCGACAGAAGTTTTCCAGCAATATTATAAACTGAAACTCTCTCACCTGAATTCAGATTCTTTACAAGTATTATTCCGTTTGAAGAATATACTTTATAATCGTTCATTTCTGTTTTATCTACCGAAGCGGAAATAGGTGTGACAACCATTATTTCATCAGATTTACCCCATTCAGAATTAATAGGAGTGACAGTATAGAAATAATATGAACCTTCATTAAGATTTTCAACATTATGAGATGTTGCATTCTTTATTGTTTTCGGATAACCCGGCAGACTTATATCTTCTATTTTAATTCCTTTTGTCATCACTTCGATATTTGAAATGAAAAGGCGCTTTCCTTTTACGGTAGAGAAGCATATCTTAGAGTCTGCACCTGCCTCATCAAAAGATATCTCAAATTCTTCATAATCACTTCCCGGCTCTATAGCATCTATCTCTTTGTCATCAATGGAAACTGTCAGTTTCACACCAGAATCACTATTCCATTTTTTAGTATTGACATAGATAAGGCCTCCTTTGGAAAGATCATATTCCGGAGAATAAAGTTCTGCACCTTTACTTCCGGAAGCAAGGCGAATGGTCCCTGCTTCTGATGTATAATCCGCATAAGAGTTATTGCTTAGACTCCAGCCTTCATCAAGCGAACCGTCGAAATCCGCTTCACCTATAAGAATCTGTTCTTCTCCCGAAATATGCTTGGTATATACATCGATATCAAATTCATTTGCCGACGATAAGGCTGTCCATTTCGCAGTAAAGGAGTTATGAGTGACATTCTCCGCAGCAACGGCGTAGAAGTCTTCTGTCGAAACCGCATTAATATTTATCGAACGTTGTTGAACTTCATCTTTTGCAGAAGAAATAATGATATTCACCATTGTTTCTTCCGCTTTAACAGGATTATAACTAATGATCACTTCATTATCGATTATTCCCTCCGAAGGATAAAGAATATCACGGGAAAGAGAAAAAAGATTCTTCTTATCTCCTTCTAATCTAAGATCAAGAGGAGATGTCATATTCTTTGCTTTTACCGTAACTTTAAGAGTTGAAGTCATCGTATAATGGACTTCCGGCATTGAGAAAGAAGAATTGTTTGACGGAGAAACAATCTTCGGATCATCGTTTTCTGTAAATTCAAAAGGTTCGCCTACCTTACTACCCCAAAGATGCTCCGCAAGTTCAGGATAATCGATAAAAGGATTTCGGTTTCCCTGGATCTTATAAATCTCGGCAGCACGATTGATCTCTTTTTCACTTACAGGATCAAGCTCATTCCATTCAAGAAGCATCTTAGCCGCCCATGGTCTTAGCATCGGGTATTTATTATTATTAAGCATTGAAGGAGCATTGGTACCTGTCCAGTTAAGATCTTCATAACATGTGAACATATACATATATGCACGGGCAAAATCTCCTTTATACTCATCAAGAGGTTCAAAGCTGTTGCTGTTATATTCACTGCCATAGCTATTGTTTCCGATTTTAAGAGATCCTACTGTCTTTCCGCTTTTTACAACGCCCAAAGGATAATTACTTCTTGCACTATTAGCAGTTGCATCTGAAGGATTAAGGTGATAAAGATCTTTATAAGCATCATTTTTAGTTCCTCCCCACCAGCTCTTCGCCACACTATGTTCGATATTCATTCCTCCCGGAGCAGAACCGCCGCCGGGGAAATATCTCTTTTCATAAGAATACATATCCCAGACATACCCATCAGGATGACGATCACATTTTTCGAAACCGGTCCATGTCCCGCTTCCGTAAGAAAGTCTCTCGCCTTCTTTTATTATTTGAGAAAGTGCTGTTTTTAGCTGAGCAGAAGCAAGACCTTCTGCCTTATCATAATATCCGTCAGGGATATCATTTTGTGCAAATCCGGAATAAGTAATATTTAGCAATATCACTAATGCTGCCAGTCTGCCTGTAAATAGAGTAGAAATTTTATTCATAAATCAAGAATCTGTAAAAAAATAAACAGACCGCATGCAGATATTAAAGATCTGTACGCAATCTGTCTATACTATATTATTCTAATAATTTTATTTTTTCTCTTTTGTAAGATAGATAATTGTCGGAAAATGGTCGCTGTAACCATTCAGGAATACACCTCCGGCAAACGTTCTTTTAGGATACCCTTTATAAGAACCTTCCTGATTAATCAGATAATCTTTATTGAAAACTTCCGATTTAGAGAACTTAAGTGTTGCGCCGTCTCCTTTGATCATATTTTCAGAAATGATGATCTGATCGAAAAGATTCCATTGAGCCTGGTAAGCGAGAGTTCCGATACCGCGGTCATAATGCATCCACATTGTATTGAAATATCCTCCTTTTTCCACATCCTTGATTTTCTTTTTCGCACCAAGCACAAGACGACAGCTTTTGTTTGACGGATCGTCGTTCATATCGCCCATAATAATGACCTTTGTTTCAGGATCATCCAGAATACATGAATCGGCAATACTTTTGGAAAGTGCGGCAGCAGCCTCTCTTAGGTAGCTTGACTGAGCTTCACCGCCAAGACGTGAAGGCCAGTGATTAACGATTATACTTACTTTCTCCCCTGCAAGAAGCCCTGTTACTACAAGCTGATCACGGGTTTTGAAGTCAGGTTTGCCTTCTACGGTAAGAGTTCTTGAATTGCTGCAAAGAACACGGAATTTCTTCGGATCATAAAGCAGACCAACGTCTACACCGCGTTTATCAGGAGAATCGTAATGAACTATCTTATAACCCATATCAGCTATATCCGGCATATTCACAAGATCTTCAAGCACTGATCTGTTTTCCACCTCACATACACCAAGAATATCAACTTTCATATCCTTTATAACCTTAGCCATATTCTTCTGTTTAAGATTATAGCGCTGAGAATTCCACTGTTTGTCTCCCTGCGGAGAATATTCAAGGTCATATTTTCCGTTATTGTTTATAGTGTCGAAAAGATTCTCAAGATTGTAGAAACCGACCTTATAAAGCGCGACTTTCTTTCCCTGGGCATAGGTCAGAGAAAAGGAAAGACACAATAAAAATAACAATGCTATTTTTTTCATAATCTGATGAGGGTTAAATATATTTTTTTGTTTATTTCTTTTTAAATGAGATGGATAAGCGTTAATTAAGCAATTAAAAAAAGTTGCTGTTTTATTAAATGTGATGTTCTGCTTTTCTCTACAAAGATAATAGTTAATATTATAGATAAATCTCAAAATATCTCAATAAGAACTCTGAATAAAAGTAAATTTCTATTTAAGTAATTAATAAATCAAAATTAATTCAATTCTGCTTATTTTATTTTTCATTTATGTTACAAAAATAAAGAGTAATTATTACATAATACTCTTTATTAAAACTTCTTATTATTCCCATTCTATCGAATAATAAACCTATAAAACAGAAAAAAAGCGGCCATTATATTACGACCGCTTTCCTTATATGAAAATATTAATATGATTTTTCTTAGATAGAAAGTATTCTTAATGTATTAAGAAGCTCTCTGTTGATAGGCTTGTCATTTTTTATCGCTTTATTAAACGGTACATAAACAAGCTCATCATTCTGAATACCAATCATTACGTTTCGCTGTCCTTCAAGAAGAGCATCGATAGAAGCTGCACCCATGCGGCTTGCAAGAATTCTGTCGATAGCAGAAGGAGAACCTCCACGCTGGATATGGCCAAGTATTGTCACACGCACATCGTACTGAGGATATTCATTTTTCACTCTGTCAGCAAGCGCCATAGCTCCGCCCGTAATCGGACTTTCCGCCACAAGCACGATACTTGAGTTTTTTGATTTTCTGAATCCGTTTCTGATAAGTTCTGTCAGTTGATCGTTTTCTGTAGCGATTTCCGGAATGATAGCAGCTTCAGCTCCTGTTGCGATAGCTCCGTTCAGAGCAAGGAAACCGGCATCACGACCCATAACCTCAATAAAGAAAAGACGTTCGTGAGATGTCGCGGTATCGCGAATCTTATCGACAGCGTCCATGATAGTGTTAAGCGCGGTATCATAACCGATAGTATTGTCCGTACCGAAAAGGTCGTTGTCAATAGTTCCCGGTATGCCGACGATAGGAAAGTCAAACTCTGAAGCAAAGATTCTTGCTCCGGTAAGAGTACCGTCACCTCCGATACAGATAAGTGCATCGATGCCATGTTTTTTCAGAGTCTCATAAGCAAGCTGACGACCTTCAGGAGTCATAAACTCTTTACATCTCGCAGTCTTAAGGATTGTTCCGCCCTGCTGTATGATATTACTTACATTCTGAGTACGGAAATTTTCGATTTCGTCTGTTATTAACCCTTTATACCCACGATAAATTGCTTTAACCTCTAACCCATTATAAATTGCCGCACGAGTGACAGCTCTCACAGCTGCATTCATTCCCGGTGCGTCACCTCCGGATGTCAAAATCCCAACACATTTAATAGAACTCATAACCATCATATTTAATTAACCATTAAACTTAAACCAATAACCTTTTGATTTGAAGTTTATTAATAATCACAAATTTAAAAATAATAATCTAATATGGAATATTTCCATATTTATATTCGGAAATTATACACTTATTTTAACTACAACGGTTTTTTATAGCATTTTGTTTTACGCCATCTTAAATAAGATTTGAATTTAACGCTTTGAAATAACTAATTTATAGCATTTTATCTTCTTTTTAAACATATTTTTCATTAAAATTTCATTTGTGAGACATCTGTATTTCTATTGCCTGATATGTTTTCGTGACACCGTACAGTTGCGATATGACAACTGTACAGTTGCGATATGACAACCGTACGGTGGCAATATGACAACTGTACGGCTGTCAAAAAAAAGGTGCGTATTCCGTAGAAACGCACCTTTTGATTTTATTGAAAATATTGATTAGTCGATTTTTTCAACTACGATATCTTTTAGAGACATGAAAGAGTCTGCCTGACGATATCCTCTGAATTCAAGACGGTAAGTAGTGAAACCTTCTGCCTTAAATACAAGTTCTTCTTCTTTTTCCCATGAAGACCAATTTTCTACAGCAGGGAAATATTTGTTATATGATCTGAATGGATCTGTTGTATTAGCGCTTGTATGGAAAATAAAAGTATTATCGCTGTCAACACCATAACTCCAGATTCTCAGTTTTTCATGAGATGACTTGTATTTGAAAGTGACTTTGTAAGAAGCACCTTCTTCTACAGTGATGTCCTGAAGAATGTCAACGCGACCTGCAGCCTGAGTAGCACCCTGAGTAATAGTCAGTCCGTCTTCTGTAGACACTGTGTATAATGTACCTTCATCAGAAGCTGTTGCATATTTGAAAGTCCATCCTTCTGTACCGTTAGAGAAGTCACCGTTTACAACAAGAGCCTGGTTAGGATCAACAGCTACTTTTTCTTTAACTTCAAGATTGAAAGTAACATCTGAAGAAACACCGTTGTTTGTAGCCGTTACGATTACAGTTGTAGTTTCAGCAGTTTCAGGAGCGATTCCGTAGATAGAAGCTGATCCGTCGCCGTGATCAACGAAAGTCGCCCATGCAGGAATTCCGTCAACAGTAAATTCTGTAATACCCTGTCCGTTTGCTACTGTTGAAAAGATGTTACAATCAAGTTCTTCGTTTACGTAAACTGTATTTCCATCATATTTAAAAGAAATTGAAGTTTCTGCAGCTACAACTTTACCAAACTGTACGTCATCTACACACCATGAAGCAGAAGTACCAGAAGCACCACCTACACCGTTATACATGAAACCGATGTAAACCACACCTGAATATGAAGAAAGATCGATGTTCCCTGATTCAACAAACAGATAGTTAGTTGTTGAAGAAGTAGGAAGAGTCAGTCCGTCAAGTTTTGTTCTTACAGTAGTTCCGCCTACGTTCTGAAGCACATATACTTCAAAAGTTGTAGTTTCATTCCAGTAAGCCACCGCAGATTTGAAAGAGAAAGTTTTCTCTTCAGCAAGATCAAGGTTTAGTCCCGGAGTGATAAGCCATGACTCCTGTGTTTCTCCCGCAGTAGCACCATAAGCAGTTGCCTGAACATAATAGTTTTTATCTGTAGAGAAATATTTACCCTGCCATTTTCTAGAACCGGCAGTGAAAAGGTTCTGCCATCCGTCTTTGCTGAAATCAACGTTATTTGTTACGTCGCTGAAATCATAAGAAAGATAAGTAACAGCTGTTGAAGCGTCGCCTGATACTTCTACATCACCTGTTTCAGGTTTTTCTTCCGGTTTATCTTCAGGACCTTCTCCGTCAAGACGGTAGTTAGTCATGTTTTTGATACCCGCGATAGAGTTATATTTCATGATGTCACCTTTGATCATCACTTCTTTACCCATATTAGCAGGGTTTGACTGAAGACCGATAACTGTTCTGAAGTCTGAAGTTACCTGGATGCTGATACAGTTCTGATAGTTAGTTTCGTCCTTAGTATCCGCGATATAGATATTAACGTCTGACTCATAAGAAGCCTGTGTACCGAAATAGTCACCTGCCGCAATACCGTTAGTTTCAGTGCTTAGTCTGTAACCTACGATGAAACCTTTAGCCCATATATTTGATTCTACTGCATCAGATGTGCTGTTTGGTTTTTTATTGATAACGTCAGCAACAGTATAAGGTGTTTCAAGTTCTCCCGTTCCTGTAAAGTCGGCATCTACATCAGGTGTTTCTTCCGGACCGTCACCATCGATACGGTAGTT
>CAMTON010000043.1 GCA_947074105.1 uncultured Bacteroidales bacterium | reverse complement strand
GAAAATTAGGAAAGAATCTACGTGCTGAAACTTTAGCGGCAAGTTGATAAAGATCGTAATTCGGATCTTCCGGTAGATAATTTACTCCTCTTTTCTTTTTCCAGATCTGAATAGGGAAGATTGCAGTTGCATTATTACCGACTCCCTGATATGTTGAATGTAGTATTTCTCTGATTACACATCTGCCTTCAGCAGAGATATCCGTACCATAATTCACAGAGCTGAAAACAACCTGATTTCCACCTCTTGAATGAATAGTATTCATATTATGGATAAATGCTTCCATTGCCTGATGAACGCGTCCTACAGTCCTGTTTACTGCGTGCTGAACGATTCTTTCATCACCCTCTAAGCCTTCACATTTTCTGATAACAAAATCTTTTACTTCAGTTTCATAAAGATGAGAACAGTCATTTCCTGTAAATCTTTCAAGGATTTTTACTTCTTCAATATAGGTGCTTCTTACATAAGGAGCAAAGTAGAAATCGATAGCAGGTATAGCCTGACCACCGTGCATTTCATTCTGAGCAGTTTCAAGAGAGATACATCCCTGAATACTTGCAGTCTCAATTCGCTTAGCCGGTCTTGATTCTGCATGACCAGCCATAAAGCCTTTACTAAGGATTCTGTCCAAAGGATGTTGAACGCATGTCAGACTTTTAGTAGGGTAGTAGTCTTTATCGTGAATATGGATAAAACCTTTTTTTACAGCACTTATTACATCTTCATCGATCAAATAATCATCTACAAAAGGCTTAGTCGTTTCACTTGCGAATTTCATCATCATTCCCGCTGGAGTATCAGCATTCATATTTGCATTTTCGCGAGTTATATCATTAGATTTAGCCTCTATGATCTCAAGAAACATGTCCCTTGTCTTTGCCTTTCTCGCAACACTTCTCGAGTTTCTGTAAGAAATGTATAATTTTGCCACATCTTTTCTTGAGCTATTCATCAACTCAACCTCTACAAGATCCTGAATAGCTTCTACGCTCATGATCTTTGATCCTGAAGAGTTAATCTTATTTGCAATTTCATTTGCTAATTTGAAATCGACACCAAGAGATGAGTGTCCCATTGCTTTGCAAATAGCTTCTTCAATCTTTGTCAAGTCAAAACCTACCGTTCTTCCGTCTCTCTTTAAAACGCTGTGAATCATAATGTTCGTGAATGTTATTTTAAGTGCTTCTTTGAATTATGAACTTTATAGGATTATAATCAATGATTTAATCCTTTGTGTAAATATGATATATAGATTATCCGTTTCCATACAGAAAACGCTTGCAAAAATGGGAGTAAAAGCCCATTGATGCAAGCGTTTTTAATAAAAAATTTAGCATTAATCTTTTTTGCAGTATTTCTTATACAGTATATCAAAAAATAATTTATAATGGAATTTTATCAATTCTTTTCTGATGTCTTCCTCCCTCAAATGGAGTATTTAAGAAAGTTTCAACCATTTTTTTTGTAAGATTTTCGTCTATAAATCTTCCAGGCATGACAATGATATTAGCATCATTATGAAGACGTGCAAGCTCAGCAATCTCATTAATCCAGCAAAGAGCAGATCTTACCTTCTGATGTTTATTAAGAGTCATATTTATCCCATTACCGCTTCCACAGATAGCAATACCGCGAACAAGATCTCCGTTATCAATAGCCTTCCCCAATTCATGAGCTGGGTCTGCATAATCACATGATTCTTCCGAATAACATCCGAAATCTTTATATTCATAGCCATGCTCCTTAAGATATGCTATGACTACCTGTTTTTTCTCGAATCCGGCATGATCACAAGCCAGACCAATTATATTTTTATCCATACTTTCTTTTTATAAATCCGTTAAGTCTGTTTTTTTATTATTCTGCTTCTTTCCTTTAAACAGGTAAAGAATGCCTGAAACAAATTTATCAATT
This sequence comes from uncultured Bacteroidales bacterium, assembly GCA_947074105.1. GTDB lineage: Bacteria > Bacteroidota > Bacteroidia > Bacteroidales > JAUNSR01 > JAUNSR01. Next base: position 24,653 of record CAMTON010000043.1, on the reverse strand, counting down.
ATAATAGTTTAATATTGATAATAATATAAAAAAAGAGCTTTACCGGTTATTGAGTAAAGCTCTTTTTCTATAGATAAAAAAGATTATTTTTTCATCATTTCAATAACCTGATTGTAAACGTTCTCCGGAGTGAATCCGAATTCCTCATCAAGTTTTGTATATGGTGCTGAATAACCGAAGTGATCAAGACCCCAAACTTTTCCGTTAGGACCTACAAGACGGTAAAGAGTTGAAGGAAGACCTGCTGTAAGACCGAATACCGGTTTGTCTGAAGGTATTACACTTTCTCTATATTCTGCATTCTGGTTGAAGAACAAACCTTCTGAAGGAGCAGATACAATCTGAGACTGAATGCCGTTACGCTCTTTAAGAAGTTTAGCACCTTCGATAAGTGTAGCTACTTCAGAACCGTTAGCAACAAGAATAACATCCGGTGTTTCGTCCTTAACAATTACATAAGCACCTTTTTCTGCCTGAAGAGCTTCTTTGTATCTGTCTCCTGAAAGAGCAGGAAGATCTTTGATATTCTGGCGTGAAAGGATAAGACCTGTAGGAGTATCGATATTTTCCATAGCCATTTTCCATGCAACAGTTGTTTCTGCTGAGTCAGCAGGACGAAGAACAAGCATAGAGTTTTTACCGCTGTGGTTTTTCAGCTGCTCAAGAAGTCTGATCTGAGCTTCTTGTTCGATCGGCTGATGAGTAGGACCGTCTTCACCTACGCGGAAAGCATCATGTGTCCAGATGAATTTAGTCTGCTGTTCCATAAGAGCAGCAATACGAACAGCTGGTTTTTCGTAATCAGAGAATACGAAGAATGTTCCGCACGCAGGAATAACACCACCGTGAAGAGACATACCGTTCATAATGGCAGCCATAGAAAGTTCACAAACACCTGCCTGGAAGAATGCTCCCGAGAAATCCTGATATTTGAATGCGTGAGTTTTCTTAAGGAAACCGTCTGTTTTATCTGAGTTAGCAAGGTCAGCAGAAGAAACGATCATGTTTTCTACCTGTTCAGCAAGAGCTGAAAGAACTGTAGCCGATGCAGCGCGAGTTGCCTGATTTGCTTTCTGTACGATTGCTTCATAATTTACTACAGGTGCTTTTCCTGAGAAGAAATACTCAAGTTTTTCAGCAAGTGCAGGATTATTTTTAGCCCATTCAGCTGCTACTGCTTTTTTAGCAGCCATTTCTGTTTCAAGTTCTTTTGCTCTCTGAGCGTAAAGTTCTGTTGTTTCAGGGAAAAGAACGAAAGGATTTGAAGCGCATCCGCCCAAAGTTTCGATTGTTTTATCGAAAGAAGCTCCTGAAGCAGAAAGAGGCTGTCCGTGAGTAGAACATTTTCCTTCGAATGATTCAGCAGTTTCAGTGATAGCACCTTTACCCATTATTGTTTTACCGATAATAAGAGTAGGTTTTGCTTTTTCCTCGATTGCAACCTGAAGAGCACCTGCGATAGCTGTAGCATCATTACCGTTGATAGTGATAACATTCCAGCCCCAAGACTCATATTTCATAGCTGTATCTTCGATAGTCACATCTTTTGTTTCAGTAGAAAGCTGGATATCGTTGCTGTCATAGAACATGATAAGATTGCTCAAGCCCAGTGTTCCTGCGATACGGCCTGCGCCCTGAGAAATTTCTTCCTGAACACCACCGTCAGAGATGTAAGCATAAGTTTTATGTGACATCCACTCACCGAATCTTGCAGCAAGGAATCTTTCTGCGATAGCAGCACCTACTGCCATAGCATGACCCTGTCCAAGAGGACCTGATGTGTTTTCGATACCACGTTCAAGATCAACCTCCGGATGTCCCGGAGTCGGGCTTCCCCACTGACGGAACTGTGAAAGTTCTTCCATTGTGAATTTTCCTGTACATGCCAAAACTGCATATAACATTGGAGACATGTGACCGGGATCTAAAAAGAATCTATCTCTGTTAATCCAGTTAGGATCTTTCGGATCGTAATTTAAAAATTGAGAGTAAAGTACATTTACGAAGTCTGCACCACCCATAGCACCACCCGGATGTCCCGAGTTTGCTTTCTCTACCATAGCTGCTGATAAAATTCTGATGTTATCAGACGCTTTGTTTACTAAAGATAAATTGTTCATGATATAAATAATATAGCTCTGTGTATGTAAAACTGTGCAAATATAAGAAAATACTTCTTTTATTATTAATAAAATTAACGTGTAAGGATATTTTATTTAATGGAACAAAAAGAGAATGGCAAAACCAGCCATTCTCCTTAATATTTTTTAGATAAATATAATTTTTTGTTCTTTATATAAGCCGAATAATTGTTTTAGCGATAATTTTCATTGAGTTTATAGTAATATGCTCCTTTACGAGAATGCATCTTATCTTTTTCCTCAAGTTTGTCAAGTATATTCAATGATAAAACTTTTTTTCTGAAATTTCTTTTATCAAGACATTCGCCGTTTATAGCTTCATGAAGCGACTGTAATTGAGTAAGAGTGAATTTTTCCGGTAATAGATTAAAACCTATATCAAAAGTAGCAGCTTTTTTTCTTAATCTCTTTAAAGCATCTTCCACCATTTGTCTATGGTCAAAAATCAAATCATTCCATTCTTCTTTTGAAAGCCACGAGGCGTCATATTTTTCAAGCAGGGAATGATCATAATCTTCAATGTTTATTAAAGCAAAATAAACGATGCTTATAACTCGTCCTGCAGGATCTCGGCCAATATCTCCATACGTCGCGACTTGCTCCATATATAGGTCGTATATTCCTGTCAGTTTGTTAAGAACACGCTTTGCTGCATCATCAATACTTTCATTCTCACAAACAAATCCGCCTAAAAGGGAAGGAGCTCCGATCAGCGGTTCTATCTTGCGCTTGAAGGTAAGTATTTTTAATTCCGTATCATGAAAACCAAACACGATGCAGTCAACGGAAACAAGAAACCTATCCGGGTGAGTATAATGATGTGTAAATTCTGTCATGGAATTACTTTTTAAAATAAGAGGTGAAGAGTTTTTCTTCACCTCTTTATAATTGTGTATTAAAGCTTATATATTAAGCAAGACGACGAGAACCGTTGCTGATTTTAACAGGATAAACTTTTGCGTCCAAACCGAATTTTTCTTTGTATTTCTTAACTACAGTTTCGATGAATGCATCATATTTGTTTTCTGGTACAAGATTGATTGTACAACCTCCGAAACCACCTCCCATGATACGTGATCCTGTTACGCCACATTCTTTAGCAACTTCGTTAAGATAATCGATTTCAGGTGTGCTCACTTCATAAAGTTCGCTCATACCTTTGTGTGTTTCAAAGATATTTTTACCTACTGTTTCATAATCTCCTGCTTTAAGAGCTTCACAAGTTGCAACAAGTCTTTCATTTTCCTGAATAGCATAAGTTGCACGTTTGAAATCTTCTTCAGAGATAAGATCTTTTACCTCTTCAAGCATTGCAAGATTAGCGTCACCAAGAAGTTTTACTTCTGGATGATTTTTCGCAATAGCAGCAGCTGCATTTTCACAAGACTGACGTCTTTTGTTATAAGGAGAGTCAACAAGTTCATGTTTGCATACAGAGTCAACAAGAACAACTTTGTAACCTTCCGGGTTGAAAGGAACATATTCATAATCCATTGTCGAGCAATCAAGTCTGATAAGATGACCTTCTTTACCGAATACAGAAGCAAACTGGTCCATAATACCGCAGTTAACACCACAATAGTTATGTTCTGTTTTCTGACCTACAAGAACAAGTTCTTTTTTGTCTAATCCACAGTTGAAAATTTCGTTAAGAGCAAAAGCATAAGTACTTTCAAGAGCAGCAGAAGAAGAAAGACCTGCACCAAGAGGCACATCACCTGCAAATACAGTATCGAATCCTTCGATTTTAGCTCCGCGTTTGATCATTTCTCTGCAAACACCGAAGATATATCTTGCCCAACTCTGAGAAGGAGCGTTTGCTTCTTCAAGACCGAACTCTGCATAATCATTAAGGTCGATAGAGTAAGCTCTTACTACATTTTTCCCGTTTGGTTTGATTTCTGCAAGCATACCTTTGTCGATTGCACCCGGAAGTACACATCCGCCATTATAATCTGTATGTTCTCCGATTAGATTTACACGACCCGGAGAGAAATATAGAAAACCTTCTGTTCCGAACTCACTTTTAAATTTGTTTCTTACAACTGACTGATCCATTTTTTTATTAGATTTTAAGAAGAAACCATTTAATATGACTATCAAATGGTTTCTCAATTTATGTATATAATTTAAGTTTATGTTGTTATTCTACAGGAATATCTTTATTTACATTTTTGCATCCTACAAGAGCATACCAAAGGATATATGCTACACAGATAAACATTACCCAGTATGAAGTAAGGTAAGATGTTGCATCTGCTACAGCACCCTGAATAGCAGGGATGATACCTCCACCGCAAACCATTACCATGAAAAGACCTGAAGCTGCCGCAGTATATTTACCAAGACCTTCAACTGCAAGGTTGAAAATACCACCCCACATTACAGAAGTACAAAGTCCGCAAAGACAGAAGAATGCAAGGTTGATAGGAATTGCTGCTTCGATTCCCGGAAGAGAAACAGCTATGCTTGTTGGTAGAAGTATACCACATGCAATAAAGATAAGACCAAGTCCGGATACTGCTGCGATCATTGATTTTGTAGATACGCTACCTCCGATAACACCACCAAGAAGACGGCCTATCATCATAAGGAACCAGTAAATACCTACAACAGCACCTGCGATACCTGCATCTATACCCAATTCATTAGTCATATAAAGATTTGCAGTAGATGGAATACCGATTTCGATACCTACATATATAAAGATCGCGATGATACCGAAAATAAGATGACGGAATTTTAATGGAGAGAAAACGCCGATTTTTTCTTTTTCTGAAGCCTGCATAGGTTCAGGGATTTTTACAACAAGCAATACGACGAAAGCGATAGCAAAAATAGCCATAGCGATAAACATCGCAGGATATGCTTTCTCAATTGTACGACCTACTACAGGCCCCATAAGATAACCTACAAGTACAGGAGTAATAGTTGCAGCAATAGAGTTCAATGTTCCACCGAACTGAAGTAACTGATTACCTTTGTTACCACCACCACCAAGAGTGTTCAACATCGGATTTACTACTGTGTTAAGCAAACACATAGAAAAACCTGAAACAAAAGCACCGATAAGATAATAGATGAAGCTTCCGAAAACACCTGAAAGTGACTGGATGCCTACACCGATAAAACCAACAGTTACCGCTACAAGAGCAGTCTTTTTATATCCGATTCTCTTAAGCATCAAACCTGCAGGTATACCCATGAATGCATAAGCGATGAAATTAGCCATAAAGCCAAGCTGTGATTCAAAGTTTGAAGCACCAAACTGTGTCTGTACGATAACACCCATAGGTGAAGGAAGCCCGGTTACAAAAGCAACCATGAAGAATAACGCAAACATCACCGCTATCGGTAATGCGTAGTTTTTAGTTTGTTTTTCCATTTTGTGTTATAAAGTTTATTATTATTGATTTCTCTGTTTTATATTATTCTGCTACACCGAACTGATATATAGTAACCTGTGAATATTCCTCTCCCGGATTTAAGATAGCTGAAGGGAAGAATGGTTTGTTAGGTGTATCAGGAAAATGCTGAGCTTCAAAACACACAGCACTTCTTGCTGGAAAAGTAGCACCACCGATTCCCTCAAAGCCTCCAAGCCAGTTTCCTGTGTAAAGCTGCATGCCCGGTTCTGTTGTAAATACTTTCAGATTTCTTTTGCTTGCAGGATCTGTATATACTGCCGCGAAAGCAAGTTCTCCCGGTTCTTTCTTGTTTACAACATAATTATGGTCGTAACCTGTTCCGTTAATCAGCTGCTGATCTTTTTCGTTGATATCTTTTCCTATAAGCTTAGATTCTGTAAAATCCATTACAGTACCTTTTACCTTAAGAATTTCACCCGTAGGTATAGAAACTTCATCGATAGGAGTGTAGAAATCCGCATTTATCATTAATTCATGATCTTCAACCGAAGGTGTAGGATTTGCTATACCTGCAAGATTAAAGAAAGCATGATTTGTAAGATTTACATAGGTTTTCTTATCTGTTGTCGCTTTATAGTCGATTTTAAACTCATTATCTTCTGTAAGAGAATATGTCATTACAACATCTACTTTTCCCGGAAATCCTTCTTCGCCGTCAGCTGAAGTATATTTCAATACAAGAGTGTGGTCATTTGGCTGTTCTGCATCCCATACTACTTTGTTAAAGCCTTTAATTCCGCCGTGCAGGTTGTTAGGTCCGTTATTGATGGCAAGATCATATTCTTTTCCGTCAAGAGTGAATTTTCCGTTTGCGATTCTGTTACCGTATCTGCCGATTGTTGCGCCAAGATAAGGCTCAGGACCGTTTACTATAGTTTCAATTGAATCATGACCTAATACTACATTTGCGAATTCACCGTTTTTATCAGGAGCCATAATAGCCATTACAATGCCTCCATAATTTGTAGCACATATTTCAAGACCTTTTGAGTTTCTTAAAACATATAGATCTACCGGTTTATTGTCTATCGTTGTCTGAAAGTCTTTCTGTTTCAGACCGCATTTGTTTTCTGTTGAGAATGTTTTATTATCCATATCCTAAGTGTGTTGATATTAGAAATTATTATTTAAAAAATTCAGGGTGTAAAAGTAACACTTAATCATTAACATTTTTATCCTCAATTTATGTTTTTAAACATCAATTTAGGGTGATGACAAATTATTTTTCTGAATGCTAAACTCTTAAGTGTTCTCAGAATCTAAGGGTTTCATTGATTTTTAAATTTTATTTACAAATCATAATGGAATAAAAAAATACGAATAATACCAAATCATAATTGATATTATTCGTACATGCAAATATAACAGATATTTGAAAGTCCTAAAATTCCTTACCGATAAATGTCATAAGAGTGTATTAAAAACATTTTTCCTCAGACCTCTTTCGGTTGTACATTATTCGATGAATAATGCTTCATGAACTGTATTCTTTCATATAGATTCTCGTCTTCAATAATTGAAGAATTCAGTTTTCCTCTGAACTGTTCTATCGTTTCATAATTATGACTCTGCATCCAGTCGGTCATAAAGGATAAAAGATGGGGTATATAGTCAGGTCCGTTTTTATAAATAGTAGAGCAGATTTCAGTAACTTTAGCGCCGCATAATATTGCTTTTATTATGTTTTCGCCATCATATACAGCTCCGGAAATTGCGATATCGGCACCCGGAACAAGAGATGATGCAATGCTTACCCACTTAAGATTGCCGGTAAATACACTTTTATCACTTATATGTGCTCCCGGAATAAGAGATTCCTCTTCGAGGTCAACTTCATTACGGTAGCTTTTATTAAACATCACTATTCCGTCAGCTTTATTTTTCTGCAATCTGTTTATAAGGTTGATAATATTTGTAAATTCTCTTCCTATTTTCATTATCACAGGGATTTTCACATCTTTCTTAACCTGTTTGAGTATTTCAATATTGGTCTCTTCAACTTTGCCGTACAGATATTCTTTCTCTGTATTAATTAGCATCACATTCAGTTCGATTGCATCGGCGCCTGCCTTCTCAAGCATTTTGGCATATGAAGTCCACTCTCTTACTGTGTGACAATTAATAGATGCTATAACAGGAATTGATATTTTTGTTTTACATTCCCGGATAAATGAAGTATAATTATCAAGATGATCTTCTGAAATGAATTTACTGATAATATCTGCTATGTTGACTTTATCAATTTCTTCTTCCGGAGCTTCTTTGCGGATATTCATCATTATCTGTTCTTCATAAATAGATTTCAGAACTACAGCCGCAGCTCCGCTATTTTCAAGTACTTCTATTTTATGGACAGAGTCTGTCAGTCCGGAACTTGCAATAACAATAGGATTCTTAAGTTTAAGACCGGCGTATTCTACCTGTGTATTAACCGTTTTCATAAATAATAAATTTTCAGATATAACAACAGCCTATAGGCAATGTTGCTCTTAAATAATAATATTATAGTTTTTCAACATAATTATATGATGAAATATTTATTAATATGAAATAGAATTAAAATTTACTACTTAAACCGATTATTTGCGTCAGATATTCTGTTTGTCTTTAAGATATCCTGTAACTCCAAGTCCGAACAATGCATAATCGTAGATTACAGGGTCATCAGGACGCAAATCCTTAAGATAGGAAGTTAGTTCTTCCACGCTTTTTCGGTCGTTCTGTTTTCTTTTAAGAATACCGAGATGTTTTGATATATTGATAACATGAATGTCTAAAGGGATATATAAAGAGGAAGGAGAGATAGACTTCCATATTCCTAGATCTACAATTCCGTCATTTCTGACCATCCATTTTAAAAACATATGTATTCTTTTGCATGCCGAACCTTTCGAAGGAGCTGAAATTTGTCTTTCTGCTCTGTGTCCCGGCAAACCGTTGGCCTCAATTATCATTTTTCTCAGAATCTCTATTCCGTCGAACATATCTCTTCCGGTAAATATTTCTTCCATGCTTTCATGTTTGCTATAAACATAATTAAGCCCCCTGCATATAAAAATAAAATCTTCCATATTCATGGTTCTGTGAACAGCCACTGAAGAGGGTTCGGGAAAGCTGCCCTCCATTATATATTGGTATGGGGAATCTCCCATTATACTTAATATCTTTTCGGCATCACGAAGAATCATTGTTCTTTTACCCCAGCTTATAAGAGAAATAATAAAACCGATTATTTCAATATCCTGTTTTTTTGAAAATCGGTGAGGAAACTGCACCGGATCATCTTTTATAAAATCCTTTACATTAATTTTCTTTATTATTTCATCGAGAAATTGCTTCATCTCTTCTTTGTCTGATGTGTTCATAAGACTTTTTATTTAATTATCTGATCGGAAATGCTGATTTTATGTCTGCAATTTCTGAGTTTAACATATAACTCAAAGATAAAAAAGTTTGCTAATTGTCAGGGGATAAATAAAATGAATTCTATAAATAAAAAACCTCTGTCCGTATAATTGCGGACAGAGGTTCTGAGATTTATTTTACCACTTCTTATTTAAGAATTGAAGTTGATCGTTTTATAAAGTTGCTGAGAGCCTCACCTTTAAGCATATTGTTTGATAAAAGTGCAAGATCTATTATCTGTCGAAGTGTTGAATCTTTTTTACCAAATTCATCAATAATAGACTCTTCTTTGCTGCGAAGTTCCCTGATTTCGTTTTCAAGAGATGTTAATCGCGCTTTGTCCCCGACTGAGACTTCGTCGTCTTTTTTGGATTTATTCTCTTCATTAATCTTCTGAGTCTCGTCGTTCTTTTCTTTCATATCATGATTGATAGGAGCGACCTCATCACCAAAGCTTTGATTTGCCGATTCAAGTATGCGTTTTACAATATCATTATCTGTATTTACGATCAGGTTGAATGAATCAGGAAGTTCGCCATAGAAGCTCATTCCCGGCTGCATAGCCTGCATTTCTTTCATTCTGCGCATAAACTCATTCTGGGTCACCATTACAGGTTGAGCCATTTCTCCAAGCGGTTCGAATACTACAAGGAATTCCGTCTTTTCTATCGCCGGTATCTGAGATTTAAAAAGATGTGCATACATTCTGATTTCATCATCGTTAAGATCAGCGCTTTTAATATCATCTTTCTTTATCAGATTTGGTATAATATCACTGTCTACTCTGACAAATCTGCTTTTCTCAAGTTTTTGTTCAAGAAGAGACATGAAATGATTATCAAGCTGACCGTCCAGCAACAGAACGTCATATCCTTTATATTTAGCATTCTCTATATATGAATACTGAGTATTTTTGTCATTGGCATACAGATATATCAGAGTTCCGTCCTTGTCGGTCTGATTGTCTTTGATAAGATTTTTATATTCTTCCAGAGTGAAATAATCTCCGTCCGTATTTTTCAGAAGAACAAAATCCTTTGCTTTTTCATAGAACTTATCGTCCGACAACATGCCGTATTCTATGAATACTTTTATATCATCCCATTTAGCCTCGAAATCTTTTCTGTCATCATTGAAGATCTGCTGTAATCTGTCGGCTACTTTTCTTGTTATATAACCTGATATTTTCTTTACGTTGGCATCACTCTGCAGATAAGATCTGGAAACATTAAGCGGAATATCAGGAGAGTCAATAACTCCCTGCAGCAACATCATAAATTCCGGAACTACACCTTCAACAGAATCTGTTACATATACCTGATTGCAATATAACATGATCTTGTTTCTGTTGAAATCATTATTGTTCAGCTTAGGGAAATATAGAATTCCGGTCAGATGGAAAGGGTAGTCCACATTCAGGTGAATCCAGAATAACGGATCTCCGGCCATAGGATACAGTTCGTGATAGAAGTTGATATAATCCTGATCTGTAAGGTCGGAAGGAGCTTTCGTCCATTCCGGTTCTGTTTTGTTGATTACATTATCCTGATCCGTTTCGACCATCTTACCGTCTTTCCATTCCTCTGCTTTTCCGAAAACAACCGGAACAGGCAGATAACGGCAATATTTTTTCAATAGAGTCGCGATACGTTCTTTTTCAAGAAACTCTTTATTTTCTTCATCAATATAAAGAACTATTTCAGTTCCTCTGTCTGTCTTATCAATATCTTTCATTGAATACTCCGGAGATCCGTCGCATTCCCATTCTACTGCTACGGAACCTTCTTTATATGATTTTGTCCTGATGACAACTTTTGACGATACCATAAAAGCAGAATAGAAACCAAGTCCGAAATGACCGATAATGGCATTAGCGTCATTCTTGTATTTTTCAAGAAATTCTTCTGCTCCGGAGAAAGCGATCTGATTTATATATTTTTCAATCTCTTCGGCTGTCATACCGATACCGTGATCTATTACAGAAAGAGTCTTTTCTTCCGCATTTATTTTAACCTCCACTTTAAGATCATTAAGCGGTCCGTTGTATTCGCCTACGGAACTTAATGTTTTAAGTTTCTGAGTTGCATCTACTGCATTTGAAACAAGTTCACGAAGAAAGATTTCGTGATCACTGTATAAGAATTTTTTAATTACCGGAAATATGTTTTCCGAAGTCACATTAATAGATCCTTTTTGTGCATTCATAATGTTGTATTTTTTGTTCAAATTTTACATTTCGTTTTCCTTATAAACACAAAAAAAATGCCAGACCTTACGGTCTGACATTTTGGCTATTGATATGACAGTTTTTACTTATTTAATATTGAAATTTCCGTCATCCGCGAAAAAAACTTTTTTCGTCAGGATTTCAATCATGAAACTGATGATGTGATTTTATCATTTTCTTTATCATAACCGATATTGATTGTCTGTCCTTCGCTTACATTCGTGCTTATAATCATCTCAGCTAATTCATCTTCAAGATATTTCTGAATTGCACGTTTAAGAGGTCTTGCTCCGAACTGTACGTCATATCCTTTTGTAGCGATAAATTCTTTAGCCTCGTCTGAGATATTAAGATTGTAACCCAGAGTTTTAATTCTGTCGTAGAAAGTTTTAAGTTCCAGGTCGATAATGCGGAAAATCGCACTCTTATCAAGCTGATCGAACATTATGATATCATCAATACGATTTATGAATTCAGGAGAGAAAGTTCTGTTAAGAGCTTTCTGGATTACAGATCTTGAATGCTGTTTCTCAGAATCAAGAGGTGTATCAAAACCGACACCTTTACCGAAATCCTTAAGCTGACGAGTTCCTATATTGGAAGTCATGATAAGAATAGTATTTTTAAAATCTATCTTTCTTCCAAGAGAATCTGTCAGTCTTCCTTCATCCATAACCTGAAGCAGAAGATTGAACACATCACCGTGAGCTTTTTCAATTTCGTCCAGAAGAACTACAGAATAAGGACGACGTCTTACTTTTTCGGTCAGCTGTCCGCCTTCTTCATAGCCTACATATCCCGGAGGTGCTCCGATAAGACGTGATACTGTGAATTTCTCCATAAATTCACTCATATCTATTCTGATCATACTGTCTCTGGAATCAAAAAGAAATTCAGACAACAATTTAGCAAGATGTGTTTTACCTACACCTGTAGGGCCAAGAAACATAAATGTACCTATCGGTTTGTTCGGATCTTTAAGGCCGACTCTGTTTCTTTGTATTGCTTTTACTATTTTATTGACGGCATCATCCTGGCCGATAATTTTATTTTTCAGGATATCACCCATCTCAAGAAGTCGGCTTCCTTCGGCTTTTGCTATTCTTTGCACCGGAACTCCCGACATCATAGCAACAACTTCAGCAATCTTTTCTTCATCAACGGTCTGTCTGTTTGACAGAAGATCTTTTTCCCATTTTTTCTTTTCCTGTTCAAGAGCGATCTGATATTCTTTCTCCTTGTCTCTGAAACTAGCAGCAAGTTCAAAATTCTGAGATTTTACGGCTTTTACCTTTTCCTCTTTTGCCGAATCTATTTTCTTTTCAAGTTCTTCGATCTCTTTCGGAACAATGATATTTGAAATATGAACACGTGATCCTGCTTCGTCAAGAGCATCTATGGCTTTATCCGGGAAATTTCGGTCGCTGATATATCTTTCTGTCAATTTGACGCAGGATTCAAGGGCTCCGTCAGTATAAGTGACATTATGATGGTCTTCATATTTTTCTTTGATGTTTCTCAGAATCTGCAATGTCTCTTCTGCCGTTGTAGGTTCAACAATGACTTTCTGAAAACGACGTTCAAGAGCAGCGTCTTTCTCAATATTTTTGCGATATTCATCAAGTGTAGTTGCTCCGATACATTGTATTTCACCGCGTGCAAGAGCAGGTTTAAGCATATTCGCAGCGTCCATTGATCCGGAAGCACCTCCGGCACCCACTATTGTATGGACCTCATCAATGAAAAGAATAATATTCGGATTCTTTGAAAGTTCGTTCAGAATCGCTTTGATTCTTTCTTCAAACTGTCCTCTGTATTTTGTTCCCGCCACTACAGATGCCATGTCAAGAGCGACAAGACGTTTGTCAAACAATACGCGTGAAACCTTCTTCTGGATGATTCTGAGAGCCAGTCCTTCCACAATTGCGGATTTACCGACTCCCGGTTCTCCTATAAGTACAGGATTGTTTTTCTTTCTGCGTGAAAGTATCTGGGCAAGTCGTTCAATTTCTTTTTCTCTTCCCACAACAGGATCAAGTCGGCCTTCTTCTGCGGCTTTTGTCATATCCACGCCAAAGTTATCAAGAACCGGAGTGTCATTTCCCGGTTTGTTCTGATAAGTGGTTTTGGCAGAATCCTGATTGTATCTGTCTTCCTCATTTTCGTCATCGTCTTCATCATCCGTGAAGCCCGGTCCCATCTGAGGAGAGGCGATTTCATCACCTTCTGACTGAAGTTCGGAGTATAACTGAGAATAGAAATTCTCATAGTTAATATTTTCTTCTGATAAAAGCTGTGTCACTTTATTATTCTCGTCTTTTAAGATAGCAAGCATAAGGTGCTCGGTATCGGTGATTTTTGATTTTAATTTTCTGGCTTCAAGCAGGCTTAGTTTTAAAGCCCTGTCGGTTTCTTTGGTTACAATAAATTTATTGTTGTTTTCCGGCTCTGTCTCCACCAGAAGCTCTGTCTCTAACTGATTCTTAATAGTATCAAGGCTTAAGCCTGCTTTCTGAAGCAGAAACATAGCCCTTCCGGTCCCATCTTTCAACATTCCCAGCATTAAATGATCGGGGTCTATATAGATATTGTTAAGCCTTGCCGCTTCTTCACGGCTATAGCATATTATATCTTTGATTCTAGGTGAGAAATTACTTTCCATATATTATTTATGTCTGATCTTGGAATATGTGATATAAATAGAAACGTAAGTATTTAAAATTTTGTTCAGCTGTTTTTGAGTGACTGCCGGAACTTAATAAATGACTTACATGTAATGTTAGTACAAAAATTATGCCGAAAAATCTATCTGCTTATAATTATGACGAATTATAACCGGTTGTCGGTTAATGATATATAATATTTTGATAGTCAATCGAAAAATTAGTTAAACACCTTATAATAACATTTGTATATCATAATCCCTTAAAAAGTCTAAATATAGAAAATAATTTGATATTCTCATATTTTTATTGGGAAAGTTTGTCAATTCTTAATCTAAAATAAATAAGTTGAAGCAAGTTTATAAAAAGACGTACGGTGTCAATATTGTCACTGTACACTGATAATATTGTCAGTGTACGGTTGTAATATTAACACTGCACGCCTGTTACGAAAATAAAAAGAATAATAAGAGTGTCTGAAAGAATTTTCAACAACGCAGGAGAAATAAATTTATCTGATTTTATTCACTCTAAAATGATAAAATGACTTTATAAAATTTAATTTGAAGATTAATTTAAGTATCTTTGTTCGGTTTTACTTAAAATAAAAGTATTAGCAAAAACTATTGACAAATATTAAATGAATAATATCTGTCTCTTGTTTTATTGTCATAAAATTAATTAGAGACGGAACTAACTTAACCAAATTTTCTTATATAAATGGTTGATCAGGATAGAATTATAAAGATTAATATCGAAGATGAAATGAAATCGTCGTACATCGATTATTCGATGTCGGTTATCGTTTCACGTGCTTTACCGGACGTCCGTGATGGTTTTAAACCGGTACATCGCAGAGTGCTTTTTGGAATGAATGAACTTGGCAACACTTACGACAAACCGTATAAAAAATCGGCGAGAATCGTGGGAGAGGTGCTTGGTAAATATCATCCTCACGGCGATTCTTCGGTATATGGAACTCTTGTACGTATGGCACAACCCTGGAGTCTGAGATATCCGCAGGTTGACGGGCAAGGTAACTTCGGATCTATAGACGGCGACAGTGCTGCGGCTATGCGTTATACTGAAGCACGACTAGCTAAGATAGCAGAAGAAATGCTTCGTGATATAGATAAGGATACTGTTGACTTTCAGCTTAACTTCGATGATACGCTTAAAGAACCTACGGTGCTTCCTACAAGAATTCCGACTTTGCTAGTTAACGGAGCTTCAGGTATTGCTGTAGGTATGGCTACTAACATGGCACCTCATAATCTTTCAGAAGTAATAGATGCGGCCGTAGCCCTTATTGATACTCCGGAATTAGAAATATCCGATCTTATTAAATATGTAAAAGCTCCTGACTTCCCAACCGGAGGATATATCTACGGTTATACAGGTGTAAAAGAAGCTTTTGAAACAGGGCGAGGACGAGTTGTCATAAGAGCTAAAGCCGAAATAGAGGTGGATCCTAAGACAAATCATGAGAAAATCGTTGTTGAAGAGATCCCGTATCTTGTAAATAAGGCTGAACTGATCAAACATATAGCTGCACTTGTAGTAGAAAAGAAAATCGAAGGTATCTCAAATGTCAATGATGAGTCTGACCGTCAGGGGATGCGCATCGTTGTAGATATAAAAAGAGACGCTAATTCAAGTGTTGTTCTGAATAAACTGTACAAGCTGACTGCTTTGCAGACAACTTTCAATGTAAATAATATCGCTCTTGTAAAAGGTCGTCCTAAGATGCTTAATCTGAAGGACCTTCTTTCTCATTTCATAAATCATCGTCATGAAGTAGTAATTCGCCGTACGCGTTATGAACTTGCAGAAGCTGAAAAGAGAGCTCATATCCTTGAAGGTCTGATAATTGCGTCAGATAATATTGATGAAGTGATCTCGATAATCCGTTCTTCGAAAAATCCTGAAGAAGCAAGAGAAAGACTGATCGTAAGATTTGAACTTTCTGATATGCAGGCACGCGCAATTGTAGAAATGCGACTTCGTCAGCTTACAGGTCTGGAACAGAATAAACTAAGAGCTGAATATGAAGAAATAATGAAACAGATAGAATTCCTTAACAGTATATTGTCTGACAATGCTGTTTGTATGAATATTATCAAAGAGGAATTACTTGAAGTTAAAGCAAAATATGGTGACGGACGTCGTTCTGAAATTATTTATGCTTCAGAAGAATTCAATCCTGAAGACTTCTATTCAGATGATGAAATGATCATCACTATGTCGCATTTGGGTTATGTTAAGCGTACGCCGCTTTCAGAATTTAAGGCTCAGAACCGTGGCGGAGTAGGTGCAAAAGGAAGCAATACTCGTGAAGAAGACTTCATAGAATATATCTATCCTGCATCTATGCATAATACAATGATGTTCTTTACTCAGAAAGGTCGTTGTTTCTGGCTTAAGGTATATCAGATCCCTGAAGGAGGTAAAAATACAAAAGGCCGTGCAATTCAGAATCTTCTGAACCTTGAGCCGGATGATAAAGTGAATGCATTTATCCGTATTAAGAATCTTCAGGATCCTGAGTATAACTCAACTCATTCTCTTGTGTTCTGTACAAAGAAAGGTCTTGTTAAAAAGACATCTCTTTCCGCATACGCACGTCCGAGAGCAAATGGTATCAATGCTATCAATATAAATGATGATGATCAGGTAATCCAGGTACGTCTTTCTGACGGAACAAAATACATAGTAATGGCCAACAGAAACGGTCGTGCAATTTGTTTTGCGGAAAGCTCAATACGTCAGATGGGTCGAAACGCTACCGGAGTAAGAGGTATGAAACTTGACAACGACGGTCTTGATGAGGTTATCGGTATGATTCTTGTGGATTATCCGGGTGCGCCGATTCCTACTTCTCTTGATATGACTGTCGATGATGAAGATGAAAACAATGTGGCACTTGCAGAGGAAGATGTTGATAATGAACCTGAAACTGAAATTGATGAGAATGCGGAAGCAGATGATGTTGAAATCGATGAAAACGGTTCAAAAGAATCTATTCTTGTTATCTCTGAAAACGGATACGGAAAACGTTCTCCTATTCAGTCATACAGAATTACACGTCGCGGAGGAAAAGGTGTTAAGACTCTTAACCTGACAGATAAAACAGGTCCTCTTGTAGCTCTTAAGAGTGTCAATGATGAAAATGATATTATGATTATCAATAAATCCGGTATCACTCTACGTCTTCATGTGGCGGATCTGAGAGTTATGGGTCGTGCTACTCAGGGAGTAAGACTTATTAACCTTGAGAAGAAAAATGATTCCATAGCTTCAGTATGTAAGGTAATTGCAGACAATGAAAACGTGGAAAATATAGAGTCGCAGACTGAAAATAATTAATATGAAGTAAATTGTATTGGATAATTTATTTGTCCAATACAATTTGTTCTTATATTTGAACCATAAAAATTAAAAATACATATTTATAATTATGAAAAAAGTACTTTTATCGGCAGCTATTATTCTGTCTGCAGGATCAGTATTTGCTCAGGCTAAATTCGTAAATAAGGCTTTTAATGAAGTTAAAGTTGAAAATC
This sequence comes from uncultured Bacteroidales bacterium, assembly GCA_947074105.1. GTDB lineage: Bacteria > Bacteroidota > Bacteroidia > Bacteroidales > JAUNSR01 > JAUNSR01. The sequence goes on along the minus strand of CAMTON010000043.1, from coordinate 7,226 downwards.
CGAATTTTGACGAAGCAAGAAATCTTATCAAACAGGCGTTAGAAAACCCTGAAACTATGGACCAGGCTAAAACATGGTATGTTGCCGGTTTTGTGGAAAATAAAGTGTTTGAATCAGAAAGAAACAAACAGTTTGTAGGAAAACAGCCTGATCAGGCTAAAATGTATGAAGCTCTTGTTAAGGTTTATGATTTCTACAACAAGGCTTATGAACTTGATAATGCACCTGACGCAAAAGGCAAAGTAAAACCTAAATATTCAAAAGATATCGTTACTACATTGAGAAATGCACAGAACTATCTTGTTAATGCAGGTTCTTTCTATTATGATCAGAAGAACTATCAGGGTTCATATGATATGTTTGCTAAATTTATCGAAGTAGGAAAAGATGACAGATACAAACCTGAAACAATGACACCTGCTGCAGATTCACTTAATCTTCAGATTATGTTCTATAAAGGTGTTGCGGCATCTTTGATACCTAATTCAGATCTTGCTATCGCAGCTTACGAAGATCTTAAAGGTAAAAATTATCAGGAACTGGATGTTTATAAATATCTTTCTACTGAATATCTGAACGTTAAAGATTCTGCTAATTTTACATCAACACTGGAAGAGGGTGCTACTAAGTTCCCTACAGAACCATATTTCGTTCAGACACTTATCAATGTATATCTTAACTCAGGAGATTATGATAAAGCTGTAGTCTATCTTGATGAAGCTATCCGTCAGGAACCTGATAAAGCTCAGTATTATGAACTGAAAGGCAAGATCTATGAATCTAAAAAAGATATGAAAGAAGCTTTGGCTTGCTACAAAAAAGCTCTTGAAATAGATCCTTACTATGCTGATGCATGGGCTAATATCGGTATCATCTATTATAATGAAGCTGTTGAAGAACAGGATAAAGCAAGTTTGATCAAAGACACAAAAGCTTATAATAAGGCTATCGTTGATCAGGTGCGTCCAAAATTCAAAGAAGCTCTTCCATATATCGAAAAAGCTCATGAATTAAATCCTGAGAAGAGAGAATATCTTATCGCTCTTCGCGGTATCTATTATAACCTTCGTATGGGTGATGAATATGAAAAAGTTGAGGCTATACTTAACTCTATGCCGTAATTTTTAAAAAATAATACAAGAACCTCATAATATTTCTTCGAATATTATGAGGTTTTTTTTGTTAAGTCGTGTTTTATTGCAAAGTAGTGTGTATATTTGCAAAATATAATTAATCACTTGCTTGTTTCTGTTAGAGCTAGAAATTTACATGATATACATAAGTTATTATGAGTAAAAAGTTACTGATATTAGTATTCACATTCATTCACTGTGCATATGGAGTTGCTCAGTTTAAAGTCGTTAATCAGGCTTTGAAAGAAATTAATCACAAAAACCCAAATACCAGACTTGCTCAGGGATATATGCGAAGGGCCTTGGAAGACTCAATTAGCAATAAATATGCCAGGACATGGTATTCAGCGGGATTGATTGAACATCGTATTTATGATCTTGAAAAGGCAAAAGAAATACCGGATTATAATAAAATGTATGATGCTCTTTACAATGCGCATAATTATTTTATAAAAGCATCAGAACTGGATATCCTTCCAAATAAAAAAGGATTCGTAAGTCCGGAATATGTAAACGACATCAAAAAAAGAATCAGAGATAAAGAAATGTCGCTTGTAGAAGGCGGTGCATATTTCTGGGATATAAAGTTGTTTGATAAGGCTTATAAGATGTTTGATACTTATGTAAACATTCCTTATAATGATCTATTCAAGAATGCAGCTTTCAGACCTGATTCTTCATATTACAGAGTTGTATTTTATAAAGGTCTTGCGTGTTCGAAACTTCGTAACCCAAGACAGACAATATCTATTTATGAATCTCTTAAAGGGTCTGGATATAGAGAAAGTGAAATATATCAGTATATCACTTTCGAATACAGGAACATGAAAGATATGGCAAACTTCGAAAGAACTCTTATTGAAGGTGCAAATAAGTTTCCGGGGGAAGAGTATTTCGTAAATACACTGGTTGATTTCTATATAAGAAGAGATAACTATGATGATGCTGTTACTTTCATTGATAAAGCTATTGCACAGAATCCTTCACCTTCATTTTATAATATAAAAGGTCGTTTACTTGAAAATTCAAAGAAACATAATGAAGCGGCATTTTGCTATATAAGAGCTATCGATGGTGATTCTCTGTATATTGATGCGATCGGAAACGCCGGAAGAATATATTATAATAAGGCTATCGATATTCTTGATGAGGCTTACAACAAGAGTGATGAGGATTATGACCATATGATGCAGTACGAAGTAAGACCTTTATATCAGCAGTCTCTGCCTTTCTATGAAAGAGCATACAGGCTGAATCCGGATGAAAGAATGTATTACAGAGCATTGAGAGATATCTATTACCGTCTTGGTATGATGAAGGAAAGTGATGCCCTGACTGAAGATTATCAGAAACGACAGGATAGTCCACTATAAAAAATATAGAGAAGCGGAAGTTCAGAAATGAAACTTCCGCTTTTTTGTTTATAGGAGGATAATGTATTGTCAGAATAATTGATAACGGATTATAATGTATGCGGTTAAGAAATCAAAATGTAACTATAGCAGTCTGATTTTATTCTGACCTGAAAAGGGGAAGAGAAAATTTATGTAGAAACACACTTTTCAATGTCATGCCCATTATGCAATCACGCCAGCAGTCGACGTTAAAACAGGTTCGTGTGAATCTGAAAAATCAATTAATAAGATGGAGGATGAATATAAAACAATGATTAAGTGTTTACGATAAATTAAAATTTGATTATTTTCCGGAAATAAATTTTAGAACATGAGACTTGAAGAGGGCGTATATGAAAATCTAATTACTAAAAGATTAAAATCTGATATTGAAAAAGCTAAACAAGAAGACTTGATATGCATTGAAAGTGAAGTGGATGAAGCAGAACTTCCTCAAATGCAAAGTGAACTTCTTAATGAGTTTATCCTTGGGAAATTAAAAGATCTTGATTTGGAAAAGAAAAAAGATTTAGTAAATAAAATTCTAAAACTCATAGATGCTGATGATGACACATATGTGATTGAAGAAAAAAAGATGCTTTCAGCTATTATTTCCGGTGATAATAACTGTAGTTTGAAAGCAACTCAAAATGAGATAGTAAGACCATTGTCAGGATTTCGTGTCAGTACTCTTTTTACAGGTGGACAAAGTGTTTTGTCTTTGGATAGTGAAATTAAGCGAGATATTGCAAGTGCAGACAGAATTAGTATTATAGTTTCTTTTTTGAAGTTATCCGGTCTTCGTTTGATTTTGAATGATCTTAAAGAGTTTTGTAATGTTCCCGGACATAAATTAAGGATTATAACTACGACATATTGTGGTATAACAGAATCGAAGGCCGTACAACAGTTATCAGAACTGCCCAATACAGAGATTAGAATTTCATATAATACCAATATAGAGCGACTTCATGCCAAATCTTATATTTTTGAGAGAAATTCCGGATTTAATACCGGATATATCGGATCATCAAATCTGTCTAAATCAGCACAAACAGATGGTCTTGAATGGAATATAAGAGTGACCAATGTTGAAAATCCTCATATAATAAAGAGTGCATTGGCAACATTTGATATATATTGGAATAGTCCGAATTTTGAAGATTTTAATCATGGTGGTATAGCTAAATTTAATGAAGCTACTCAAAAAGAGATGCGTAAGGATGTAATACCTTTATATCAAAAATATACTCTTTTGCCACATCAGAAACTTATTATAGATAAATTACAGATAGAGAGAGAAAGAGGTATTTGTAAGAATCTTATTGTAGCTGCAACGGGAACGGGAAAAACTGTTATTTCTGCATTTGATTATAGTTTGTTCAGACGTAAAAACAGAGATAAATCAAGAATACTTTTTATAGCTCATCGTGAGGAGATCTTAAAACAGGCATTAAGGACTTACAGATGTGTGCTTCAGGATTACAATTGGGGTGATTTGTGGGTAGGAAATAATAAACCTAAAGGAAATTTGGATCATTTATTTATAAGTGTTCAAACTTTTAATTCTCAATACGAAGAAATCTTTAGCGGACTTTCAAGTCAATTTTATGATTATATAGTAATAGATGAAGCTCATCATATTGTTGCAAATAGCTACAGGAATATCATAAATCATTTTTCTCCACAATTATTAATTGGTCTTACTGCTACACCTGAAAGAATGGACGGCTCAAGTCTGCTTCCTGATTTCGATGGATTGATAAGTGCTGAAATCAGGCTGCCAAAAGCTTTAGAAGCAGGATTGCTTACTCCATTCCAATATCTGTGTATCAGTGATAATACAGATCTTTCATCAGATGATCTGATGTCGGGTAATAAATATATATCATCGAAGTTATCTGATAAACTCAGCACTAAGGAAAGAGCATATCTGATTATAGAACGATTAAGACACTATTTAGCTGATGAAAGAGAGTGTAGAGCTTTATGTTTCTGCACAGATAAAAAACATTCTGATTTTATGGCCGCAGAGTTTAACAAATATGGTTTAAACTCTGCTTCACTACACTCAGACAATAGTTTTGAGAGAGATAAATTAAATAAACAACTTGCAGAAGGAAAGATTAATTATCTTTTTGTTGTTGATATGTTTAATGAGGGTATAGATATACCTGAAATAGATACAGTCTTATTTTTAAGACCAACTGAAAGTTTAACCATATTTCTTCAACAACTCGGCCGCGGACTTCGACTTGCTCCCGGAAAACAGATGCTTACCGTTCTGGATTTTGTGGCACAGTTGAATAATAAATATGATTATAGCGGAAGATTCAGAGCATTGCTTACGAAGAGTGACCGAAGTGTTGCCGATCAGATAAAAAATGGATTTACGATGCTTCCTTTGGGTTGTTCTATAATAATGGAGGAGAAAGCCAAAGAGTATGTATTGCAAAATATAAAGAGTGCTATATATAACAGAAAACGACTTATAAGAGAATTACAGTCATATATGGAAACTCCTTCTCTAAGTGAGTTTATGAAAGATATAAATGAAGATATCAGATTGATTTACAGAAATGGTTATTGTTGGAGTAAACTAAAAAAGGAAGCCGGAAAATGCAGTTATGGTTATGATGATACCGTGATGAGAATAGAGAAGGGAATTGGTGGATTAGTTCATATAAACTCTGTTGAATATTTAAAGTTTATAGAGAAAATGACAGATAATCAATTTTCATATAAACCGTGCAATAGTACTGAAGAGAGTTTCTCATTAATGTTTTATTATACTCTGTTTCAGGATAAAATATCCAAAGTGGGTTTTGCTGATATTTATCATGCTATAAGAAAAATAAATGATTATCCGTTTTTCGTACAAGAGATAAAGGAATTGGTTGAGTATTTATCAGCTAACCTTGAAATTAAGACATTCTCAGTAGGAGAGGGAATGCCTGATGCTCTTGAACAATATGGATGTTATACAAGAGAAGAGATATTTTCGATTTTCGGGCGTCAAAATCCGGATAAGAAGATGCAGGGTAGTGTTACGGGAGTTTTTAATATAAATGAACTTGATACAGAACTGTTTTTTGTTACCCTGAATAAATCGGATAAGGAGTTTTCTCCTTCAACCTTATATGATGATTATGTAATGGGAGAGTATAAATTTCATTGGCAATCACAGAATAGTGATTCACATATAGGAAGAGGAAAAAGATTTATAGAGCATAAAAAGAATGGTAAACGCTTTTTACTTTTTGTCAGGGAAGCTAAAAAAGATGGTTTTGGTAACACTTCGCCATTTTATTGTTTTGGTTTTGTAAACTATATATCTTCATACGGAGATTATCCGATGAGTATAGAATGGGAACTTAATGAACCAATAATGCCATATTTTCTTAATGTCGTATAAATGTGGATTTTGAAAAGTTCCGGAATATATTAAATTATAAACCATACAGCACAGAAATGTGAAACCGTACCTCCCAGAACAAAGATGTGCCATATAGCATGGTAATACTTTTTAGAATCATGGCTGTAGAAGTATGTTCCTGCTGTATAGAATATTCCTTCAAGAAGAATAAAAAGAAGAGCAGTAGCCGGAACAACATCCCATACCGGTTTCGCTATGAAAACTACAGACCATCCCATAATAAGGTATATTGCCAGAGAAACTTTGGGGTATTTACCAAGGAAAAAAATTTTGTAGAAAATTCCGAGAAGAGCAACAGACCAGAGGATCCCGAACATCCACCAACCTAGTGCGCCCTGCACGCCGCAAAGAAGTATAGGGGTATATGAAGCTGCTATAAGAATGTAGATATTGGAATGGTCGAAATAACGGAGTATTTTTTTTGTTTTCCCGGGAAGGGCCCAGTGATATATTGTAGATGATATATACATAGCAAGTGCTGAAAGACAGAATATACCGGCTCCGAGCAATGTGCTTATTGAAAAAGTATCGATTTTAATTATTAAAGCTAATGCAAGTGCAACTACCGCGAATGCTCCAAACAGATGAGTGGCTGAATTGGCGATTTCTTCTTTAGTTTGTTTTATCATAAAAATTCCGTTTAAAAGAGGACCAAATGTAAGGGTTTTGTTTTAATATAGATTTTATGATATTTATTTATATAAGCAAATAAGGCATTTTTGGCTTTTATGTTCATGAGCTGCTTTCTATAAACTGCTGTTTTTATCAAATTTTCACTTTGGTTAGTTAATGCTGTCGCAACATTTATATAAATCAAGAACTTTTATTATAGGTAAATTAATCAATAGAAATATTGATATAAATTTCTTTGAATAGAGGTTACAAAAGGTTGCCAAAAAAGAAGAAATTCTTAACTTTGCGCCACTGAAAAGAATTAAAATAATTTTCATCACTTATAATTTAAACATCAAATTATGATTTATTCACACGAAGTAGAACACATGTGTGTTGTGAAAAAAGGCGCAAACCACGGATGCGCTCCAATTCCTCAGGAAGGAAACTGGGTTAGATCAACTCAAATCACTGATATTTCAGGTTTGACACACGGTGTGGGTTGGTGTGCTCCTCAGCAGGGTGCATGTAAACTTACATTGAATGTTAAAAACGGTATCATCGAAGAGGCATTGGTAGAAACTATCGGTTGTTCAGGTATGACTCACTCAGCAGCTATGGCTTCTGAAATTCTTCCTGGAAAAACTCTTC
>CAMTON010000042.1 GCA_947074105.1 uncultured Bacteroidales bacterium | reverse complement strand
ATCCTGATAATTAAGTTTTATTATCATCGTACACTTTTCATATTACAAGTGTACGATGGCAACATTGTCATCGTACACTTGCAACATGGTAAGTGTACGCCTTTTTTATAAGGGAATCTATTTCTGAAGATCATGAAATAATGAAATGCGAAATGATCTTAATCAGAATAATGTTCTGCTTCTGAATGAATTATTATTACAACTCAAATCTCTCGAGATCATAAGGAACATAAATATTTCCCGTAAAATACTGTCCGGCCTCTTCCGTATAGGTTTCTTTTCTGTTTTTCAGAGTTTTATCTTCAGTATGAAAAAGCAAAAGATTACTGACGTTCAGTTCCGCGGCTAGACGCCCCGCATCAAGAGCCGTGCTGTGATGCTTCTCATATGGTTTAAATATTTCTCGGTCCCTGTAAAGACAGAAAGCTTCACAAAGAAGCCAGTCACAATGCTCTACATAATGACGGGAAATATCGGTATAGGGTTCATCTCCCAAAGAAACGAGAGTTTTGCCATCAGGAAGAAATATTTTTACCCCGTACTGAATCTCTTTTTTTGAACCTATGTCAAAAGCCTCACATTTCATTCCCGCAGCTTCAAACGTTCCTCCGTCTTCAATTGAAATAAATTTGATTTCTTTACCAATATAGCTTCTTATTCGGGGAGGAAGAGTATTTTCACATATCCATCTTATTACATCTATTACTTTAGAGTTACCCACAACATTAAGGCCGGAATGATTACGTCCCTCTATATACTCATTAGCGACAGTCCTTATCACCCATATGGCACCTAATAAATGATCGGTATGGGCATGAGTGATAAACATATCATTAATTTCAGAAATATTTATTCCTGCTTTTTTCAACTGTATTAAAATTCCGTTTCCTCCACCTGCATCTATAAGAACATATCTGTTTTCGTTTTTAACCGCAAAACAGGTATTATAACATTCAGTTACTCCGGCACTTCCCGTACCGAGCATTATAAGTTGATGTTTTGTACTCACTTTATTTCTTATTTAATATTTAACTCAAAGATAATTTTAGTATTAAAGACGCGATATAAAATTAACAATAGAGAAAGTTCAAAATACAATTTACATTTTAACACTTAAGGCCAACCATATTGAAATAATATTCGTTAATAAATAAACATTATGTTATGATAAATAATTTTTTATATTTCTTTTTGCTTTTATTATTGCATATTTGATATCAATATGTAACTTTGAAAAATATTAATTAATACTTTTTTCCATATTACTATTAACAAAGGTGACAAATTGACACTTTTTACACAAATACAAACTCTTAAATTAATCGAGATAAACTTTTAACAAAGAAAATTATGGATGCATTGGTTGAAAGCAGAGATACTGTGAACAAATGGTTAGAACGGTTTGGCGTTCGTTTTGGCGTTTTTAAAAATGGCGTTTTCAATGAGCAATTATTTCCCTTTGACTCTATTCCAAGAGTTATAAGCAAAAGCGACTGGGACTATCTTGAAAAAGGATTAAAACAGAGAGTCGATGCATTGAATAAATTTCTGTATGACATCTACCATGAGAAAAAAATCGTAAAAAGCGGAATCATTCCAAAAGAATTTATCTATTCGTCAAAAGGGTACATGCCGGAGTGTGAAGGAATAACACCGGCCCGGAATATATACTCGCATATTTCAGGAATAGATCTTGTGCAGGGAAAGAACGGAAGATGGTATATACTGGAAGATAATCTGAGAATTCCCTCCGGAGCCTCCTATCCTATGATAGCACGCACCGTAAGCCGTAAGGTAAGTCCTGAGACATTTATTAATAATAATGTTGCCGACAATCGTAACTACAGCCATCTTATCAGGGAAATGATGGAGTATGTCAATGACGAACGCGGAATTTCTGTGATTCTTACACCCGGTCGCTATAATTCGGCTTTTTTCGAACATTCATATCTTGCCGAAAAGACAGGTGCGATATTGGCTTTTCCCGGAGATCTTATAGTTGAAGATGATAATGTATATTATCAGGGATTATATAAACAGCGTCAGCGTGTAGGTGCGATATACCGCCGTGTAAGTGATGAATATCTGGATCCTCTGACTTTTGAGCCGTCATCTCTTCTTGGAGTCCCGAATCTCATGCAGGCTTATAAAAAAGGTAATGTAGCTATTGTAAACGGTCTTGGCAATGGTGTTGCCGATGATAAAGGCATATACTATTTTGTTCCTAAAATGATAGAATTTTATCTTAATGAGGAACCGATACTTGATAATGCCCCGACTTATCTTCCATACTTTGAAGATGATTATAAGTTTATACTCGAAAACATTGAAAAGCTTGTTATTAAAGATGTTAGTGAAGCTGGAGGTTACGGAGTGATGTTCGGAAGGGATCTTTCTCCGGAGAAACTTGAAGAAATGAAAGAACTGATAATATCGGAGCCAAGACGATGGATTGCACAGGAAGTGATAGATTTCAAAGATCTTGAAATTCTGGAAGGCGAAGAGCGTGTTGAGAGAAAAGCCGATCTGAGAGCATTCGTTATAACAGGAAAAACAACAAAGGTATGGAAGAGTGGACTTACACGCTTTTCAAGAAATCCGAACTCATTTATAGTAAATTCTTCTCAGGGTGGCGGATTCAAGGATACCTGGATAATGGAGAATTAAAATTATTATAATAATACATATTAACTCGAAACGATTATGATGTGCTTTGCTATTTCACCAAATAAGGCCAACCGTCTTTACTGGTTAGGAAGATATACCGAAAGAGTATATACCAGTTTACATATTCTGAGAAAATGTTATGATCAGATGATTGACGGCAATGCTGACGGATATATAAATTATTATAATACTATGAATATAAACAGCATGTATGATGATATCCCCGAATTCACGTCCGGCCTGATGTATGATAAAAATAATCCCGCATCTCTTATTTCAAGTCTTGAAGCTGCAAACGACAATGCTATTCTGTTAAGAGAAGAGATTATGTCAGAAACTCTTTCTTATATACAGATGTCAAGAGTAAGAATAAACAATGCGGCTGAAAAAACGGAATCCAATATAACTAACCTTCAACCGGTAACCGACTATCTTCTTGCTTTCTGGGGATCAGTTGATGAAAGAATATTTGATGAGAGAATAAGGAATTTTCTTGAAGCGGGACGTCTTATAGAATATATAGATATGCATATACGGTTTGATTATAATTTTTTCAGAGTTTCAGAAGCCTTTGACAAATTATGCAAATGCTCTAAGATAGAAGAAGGAATGTTTGACAGTACTAAAATGATTAAAATCGAAAGTATGCTTACTGCTGACAGTTATGATCCGAAAGACGTTACATATAAATATACATTATTGAAATATCTGAACGAGTTGATTACGGTATGAAACGATACTCCTACAACTATGAAACAATCATCCATTTTAGCTCAGCAATAAAAGCTCATTGTTTTAAACTGAGATGTATTCCGTGCAATAATGATTTTCAGAAAATTATAAAAAATGAATTTCAGCTGCTTCCTGTAGAGAAAGTAATTCATGATAAAGATTTTTTCGGAAACCCGGTTCAGTATGGTACTATAAATGATGCTCATAATATTTTTGTATTTATAAGCTCAGGTGTCGTAGAGCAGGATAATTATGTACTTCCGGATGACGGAATGAGTGATTTTTTCCTTACTCAGACATCATATACCCAACTTGAGGCTGACCACTTTTCCACAAAAACGGAAAAGTGGCCATCTCTCAGCAATATGGGAAAAGCTGTTGCTCTGATGAAAGAAGTATACGACAGGATGATTTACTCACCCGGCGCTACAAGTTATGCGACTCTTGCCCGTGAAGCTTATTCGGAGAAAAAAGGTGTATGTCAGGATTATTCCCATATCCTTATAGGTTTATGTCGGCAGAACGGAATCCCCGCGAGGTATATAAACGGATTTATCAAAGGAACAGGTGAAACTCATGCATGGATAGAGATTTTTTCAGGTGACAAATGGTATGGACTTGATCCTACCAACAATAAAATAATAGATTACGGATATATAAAGATCGGACATGGCAGAGATGCCTCCGATTGTCCGGTCAACAGAGGTGTGTTTACAGGCAATGCGATACAGACTACAGAAATACGGGTAAGCGTATTTTCTAAATAAACGCTTTTGAACAAAATTGCCTTAATAGTTTTTCTGAGAATAAATCACAATATAGAATATGATAAAAACAGTAGTTTCATCTGCTTTACCTATTGATGAAAAACTAAGGATAAAGAAAAATATACTTACTAACGGTAAAGGGAAAAAGAGAATATGTATTGTTACAGGTACTCACGGTGATGAACTTGAAGGACAATATGTTTGCTTTGAACTGATAAATAAAATAAAAGCCAATATGGAAAAGCTCGACGGGACTGTCGAGATATATCCTTCTTTAAATCCGCTGGGTATGGATTCGATTACAAGAGGTGTACCGAATTTTGATCTTGACATGAACAGAATTTTCCCTGGTAATCCTGAAGGATCTATGGCTGAAGCTGCAGCTTTCGCTATATGCGAGGATCTGAAAGGAGCTGATATGGTGATAGATATACACTCCAGTAATATCTTTCTTCGAGAGATACCACAGATAAGAATTAATGTAGATGAAGCGGAGCATCTTGTGCCTTATGCCAGAATGCTGAATATCGACTTCATATGGGTACATGAGTCGGCAACGGTGCTTCAGGCAACTCTTGCACATTCACTGAACAGATGTTCTACTCCTACTATAGTTGTGGAAATGGGTGTTGGAATGAGAATAAATCATTCTATGGGAAATGAACTTGTCAGAGGTATTCTTAATCTTATGAAAAATATGGGAATCTGGGAAGGGGAAATATCTCCTGCCGTTATCTCTGAACCTGTTATTTCAAATGGTGATAACGTTATATTTCTGAATGCTGATAAATCGGGAATCTTTCTTACAGAAACAAGAAACAACACTATTGTAGAAAAAGATGAACTTATAGGCAAAATCGTTGATCCGCTTTCCGGTGATATTCTTCAAACCATAAAAGCATCGGAAAGAGGTTTACTTTTCACGATAAGAGCTTATCCCGTAGTATATGAAGGATCGCTGATAGCACGAATTTATAAATTGTGACTATCATCGTGTGAATCTTCAGTTAAACGAAATGTGTAAAGATATATGAAGAAAGAGATTATTTTCAGCATGAAATCTCCTTATAGAGATGATTTCAGAATTCAGGCTTTCAGGTTTGGGAAAGGGATAAAAACACTGGCCATTGTCGGTGCTATGAGAGGCGATGAAATACAACAGCAATATATCTGTTCTCAATTGATCAGGATATTAAAAGATCTTGAAGAAAAAGGAAAGGTCGCAGCAGACAGGGAGATACTTGTTATACCTTCCGTAAATCCTTTCTCTATGAATGTAGGTAAAAGATTCTGGGCTCTTGACGGTACGGATATAAACCGTATGTTTCCCGGTTATGATCAGGGGGAAACGACTCAGCGCATTGCCGCTTCGCTGTTTAAGGCTATCGAAGGTTATGAATATGGAATACAGATGGCAAGTTATTATATGCCGGGGGATTTTATACCTCATGTGCGTATGCTGCAGACCGGCTATGAAGCAGTAGAAGACGCTAAACAGTTTGGACTTCCTTATGTCTGCATCCGCCAACCTCTTCCATTTGATACGACAATGCTTAACTATAACTGGCAAATATGGAATACTAAAGCTTTTTCGGTTTACGGTGGTCAGACAAATCATGTTGAAGACAAAACAAGTAAACTTACTATTGAAGCTATATTAAGATTCATGAAAAATAACGGACTTATTACTTCCGTAAATATAAATCCCGGATATCTTTCCGACATAATGAACGAAGAAGAGCTTATTACTGTAAAATCAGACTCCGGAGGAATACTTTACAGAATAAAATCACCTTATGACAATGTTGTTGAAAATGAAACGATCGCAAGAGTGATACATCCGTATGAAGGATCTGTTATCTCAGAGATTAAGTCTCCATGCAACGGAGTAATATTTTTCGCACATAATAAACCTCTGGCTCTGCAGGGAGATCCGTTATTTAAGATAATAAATTCATAACCCAATTTGTATTCCGAAAAAAGCCCTTAAAACATCTATTTCTTTTTTATAAAAAGAAATATTAAATATCTGAAGCCTATAATTATCATAATGGTAATAATAGGCTTTATTTAATATTACCATAGATTGCAGTTATTATATTTTAACACTGTGCTTCACGCTCTTCTCACTTAACACAAAGTTACACCTTTAAACACAAAAAAAGTTTCTATTCTGTTTTCTATCTAACTTTTATCTGTGAATATATCTCTAAAATATATCATACTCTTTTTAATATATCTGCAATCAGTATCATTTGTTAAGTTTAGACTCTTCTTGTATTTATATTTAAAAAGAAAAAATTAAACCAATTGCATTTTAATATGTTTGAATTGAAGTAAAGCGAATAAAATTGCTTATTTAGTTTAATTTGATTCTGAATAAAATGAGAATTATTACCTATATATTATTGACATATGTTATAAGCGTAATATATTTATGTAATGATGATTCTGCTGCATTAAGAATATTAAAAGGGGAAAACCCTATTATAACTTCCGGATTTAAACTAAAAACAATATATATCTTTTCATATTTTTTTTATCCGGGATATATTACTTATTCACAAATATGCAACATAAGATTTTTATCAATCAGAATTTCTTCCTTAAAAGATAATGCTAACAACCATATATATACTTCCTATAATCGGGTTCTTATTAAAAGATATATCTCATTATCATCAATAATTATAAATATCATAACAACAGAATACATTTCTGAAATAAAAGCAAAACGAGAATACCTATAATCATTTTCATTCTTTTATATGGTGAATATTATAGATTCTTCTAATTCTCAGTTTAAATATAACAATGTTTACAATAAGAAAGAGCTGGCTTTTTGGTTGCTTTTATATTCTTTTTATAATGGCATGTATTTCAGAGAAACTCTATTCTCAGGAGTACGGAAAGAATAATACAGGAATATCGCAACTCGCCATAAAAACAAATCTTCTTTACGATGGTGCAATGACTCCTAATATAGGAATTGTAGCAGCTTTCGGTGACGAGTGGTCTTTAAACGCGGACTGGATTTTCGCATGGTGGAGTAATGACAACAAACATCGTTACTGGCGAATAAACGCTGGAGAATTAGAAGTGCGCAGATGGCTAGGACACAGAACATATGACAACGTACTTTTAGGTCAACATGTAGGATATTATTTTATGGGTGGTATGTATGATTTTGAAAGAGGTCATAAAGGATACCAGAGCAGTTTCACTGCGAATACCGGATTTTCTTATGGTTATTCTGTAAAAATAGCAAGATCCTGCTATCTGGATTTCACTGTCGGAATAGGTTTTCTTATGGGCAGACGCAAAAAATACAAACCTGTCGGTAATGAGTATTGCAGACTGAATGAGAATGCTCTATACTGGTTCGGACCTACGAAAGCAGAAATATCATTTGTCTGGTGTGTAGGCGATCTTATTCTGAAAAGAAGGAAAGGAGGTAGTAATGCAAAGTAAATATTTAATTTATATTCTGTTGTCCTTCATTTTTTTAAACGGTTGTAAAAACAAGCATATATGTCCGGAGTGTGAGGTCAATAAAGTTTTAATGATAGAGTTTGACTGGAAAGATGTCGATCAGATTCCGGAAGGAATGAGAGTCCTGTTTTATAACGATAAAGGCGATCTCGCCTATTCTTTCAATGTTTCTTCTGCCGGAGAAAGAATATGGGTCAAGAGCGGAGTCTATACAGTATTCTGCCATAATAATGACACAGAATATGTAAACTGGAGAGGACAATCACATGAAAATACTCTTGAAGCTTATACAAGAAACGGAACAATTGAAGAAGATCATACACGTGCAACATCATCGGATGGTGAGCTAATGGTGGTACAGCCCGATTTCCTTTGCGGAGATGTAAGAAGAAATGTTGTTATTCCTATTCATTTCGAAGGTGTACGTGTAATACTTCTTACACCGCAGGATTTGCTTGATCACTACACTTATGAGATAAGCAATATAGTAAATCTTAAAGCTGTAACAAAGATAAGATGTACACTTACCGGAATCTCCGGGACTCTGTTTCCCTGTAAACCTGAAAATCAGCTTACTCCGACTACAATTCCATTTATGGGTAATGTATCGGTCGATAATAAGGAGATGGTTGAGGGTGAAATGCAGAATTTCGGTTATATAAAGAACTCTGATGTAAAGAATTATCTGACGATCTATCTCTGGAGTCCGGGAGGTAATGTGAAAGCAACATACGATGTAACCGACCAGGTACGTAATGCTCCCGACCCTAGAAATGTAAACATCGTGATTCATACGACAATAACGATTCCCGATGAAATCGGCAATGATGATGAAGGTCTTGATCCTACAGTTGAAGACTGGATAGATATAGAAGATACTATAATATTATAAATAACTTAACTAGCCTATATTTTATATTAACAAAAAGAAGAAAACTATGAAAAGATTAATTTTTATATCTTCAGCTATACTGATAACATTAGGAAGCTGTGTAAATGAGAAAGAAGGATTTATTGATCCGCAACAGGAACTTGGCTCTAATATTGAGAAAAACTCAATTGTGATGAAGACTTATACGCCTAAAATGATGAAGGGTGGAATAAATACAGATCAGGATATCTTAAAAAATGGTATTATGGTTTATGCTTATAAAACCGATGATTATTCATCGACTCCTTATATTGACGGAATAGAATTCAAATATGGAAGCAATGTCTGGGTTTCATCACCTGTTTATTATTGGCCATCATATGAATTGGATTTTTTTGGTTATTATCCTGTTAGTATTAAACCTACATCAACATCTGCTCCAACTGTGTTTTCTTATACAATTGCTACTGAAGCAGATAAAGAAGAAGATGTTGTAATGTCATTTGCATCAAAACAATCTGAGTCGCCAGTTCCACTTGAATTTCAACATGCATTATCAAAAATCAATTTCAAAATTGCTTCTTATGCAAATAGTGGACTTAATGTTTCTGTGAGCGGAATTAAAATAATGTATGTACCGATCTCTGCTACTTTTACATATAATACAACAGCAACTGCTGTTCCAAACTATTTTACAATCTCAGATCCTGGCTCCTCTACTGATTCAGTTTCCCTAACTTTATCTGACCAAGTTTCTGTAACAGCCGGAACTTCCCTTGTAACTTCAGATTCAATAGGAGCATTCTTTTTAATCCCTCATACATTGACAAATTGGGCGGTAGGTCAAAATGACAGCGTAAGTTATCCTATGACAAGTGGAACATATATTAAGTTAGATGCAGTATTATCTGGAGTAGCCGATTATACAGGTGAAATTGCAGTTCCTATTACAACTACGGAGTGGCAACCCGGATACAGCTATACATATATAATTACGTTTGGTGATTCAAGCGGAAGCACTGGTGGGGGTGGTTATAACCCATATAAAGAAAATCCGAATCCTAATAAACCTAGTGACAAGACTCCGGAACCGATTCTTATGCCTATCACAATCAGCGTTACAGTCGAAGCATGGGATGATCAAACTCCAGATGATATAACATTATAATTATTAATCCATAAGCAGTCATTTATACGAAAGAGAAAAAGTTTTCTGAAATGACTATATAAAAAAGAAAGATTAATTATTGCATTAAATAAGAATGAGCCCGAAATTATATCGGTCTCATTCTTATTTAATGCATATCGGAAAATAGGAAAATAAGCAATTTTTTTATGATATTATAATTCAAAACACAATGATATAGTCGTATTTTTCACTATTTAAAAATGCATAACATAAACATAATCACAATGATAAAAAAAGAATAAATGAATATAAAAATGACCTATATTTTAAAAACATTGTTTATTTAGATAATATGTAAAGTTAATTATATGGGTAATAAAATATTATCATACTCTATATTTGTATTGGTTTGTATTATTACTGCTTGTTCGGATGATAAACTTTATGAAGATAAAAATTTAGAAAAAATAAGATTTTCAGCTGTAAGCAATAATGATGCATTTACACGGGGTACACCGATTATGACATCTAACGATATTGAAAATATATGCGTATATGGTTATTATACTGGTGATGGAAGTAATAATACCTGGGATAATACAGGTAGTACTACTTCTCCTACTCTCTTTGACGGTGTTATTGTAACTAATAATGGTGTCGGAACAGGTACATCCTCCTGGAGTTATGTCACAACGATTTACTGGCCTTTCTCAAGCGAAGCAAATGTTTCTTTTTTTGCATATTCTCCTGTAGAAAATTCTCTTAATGGAGTAACAATATTAAGTACGACAGGAGTACCTTCTTTACATTATTCCACACCTACCAAAACCGTTGACCAGCCAGATTTAATGGTTGCCGTTCCCCGGTTAGACTTAAACAGGACATCAGCTTCTCCGGTTACATTTACAATGAAGCATGCTTTAACATGTATAGGCTTTCAGGGACTTGCCCACAATAAGGTCATTAAAAGTATTTCTGTTAGTGGTATCTCTTTAGAAGGAGATCTAAGTATGGATGGTTCTACCATTAACTGGAGTAATCTATCGAGTCCTGATACAACTACTATTCTAGTAGGACTGGATAAGGATACATTAACTACAACAATGTCGACAGAACTTACTGCAGCAGACGGCTATCTTTTATTAATTCCTCAGACCCTTAAAAGTGATGCTAAAATTACAGTAAATATACAGGATGAAGATGAAGTTGTGTTTAATCTGACAGATTCGGTATGGACAGCCGGACAATTTATCACTTACAGATTAATTGATGACTATATTGAAGTTTCTCCTAATGATATAACAGTATCAGCTTTAGGTATAGATACCGATACCTTATCCGTTACGTGCTTCCCATCGAATGCATCATGGACATTGAACTCTCCGGTATCATGGCTGAAGTTATCTTTGAACAAAGACGGAAGCGATGCTTCAGAATCAATTTCAGGGACCGGAGACAATAAAATTTATATCATAATAGATTCATATATGGTTAACGCATCTAAAACTCGTACAACATCAATATATGAAGGCAATCAAACTTCAAATATAAAGGTTGATATAACCCAGAATGGCATGAAAATGATACCTACGTCATCACAAAAAAGTTATGCGGGTGCATTCTGGAGATGTAAGCAGATCGGAGAAAGACTTATTCGCATACCATCTGATATTGGAGATTGGAAAGCTTTTGTTTTCTGGATGGACGACCAGTGGACAAAAGGCGACATTGTTTTAGATGGGGGCTCATATACCTGGCCTCTCGACACATCTGTCCCTGCAGATTCTGATACTCCTGCTTTAACGGCAACGACAACATCCATTACAGGAAATACAAGTTCAGGAGTACTAAGCTTTCGTATAGGTTTGAAAAACACATATACTGCAACAAGTTCCAATCCGGCAAGATATGCATTGGTCGCTATTACCTGGAATAATGATCTTGATGCTCAATTCTTATTTATCCGTCAGGGAGAAGATCCTGATTATTTAATGCGACCTTCAGATAACTATGGAAATGAACAAAGTTGGGCAAGTAGTCCTAACTGGCGTCCACTTGCTAATAAAATCTCTGCCTTTAATCTGACAGCTGATACTTTAGATATAGCCTGCAACGGCGCAAGAGATGGTGCAAATCCAAGTCGTTTTACGGATTATCCGTCTAAGGCAGGAGCATTTTTTCAGTGGGCTAATGAAGTGAATACCAGATATGCATATAATCCTATAAAAGACCCTGAAAACTGGAATTATACTTGGCCTACATCATATTGGAATACACTTTCTGCCACAAATGAAACCTCTCCAATTAATTATACTTTAACATACGGAGACAAAGTTGATTTCCGACGTCCTCGATCCGGGTCAATTACAGGTCCGACGACTAGTACTGTTCAGGATTCTGAGATAGTTCAATCACTTTATTATTCTCCATATTCTTCTATTGATAATATGATTTATGCTTATCTGGCTGATGGGTATTTTGATCGTTTGGCTTTTACAGGAGACTATACAGTTAATGGATTTTCTGTAGAAGTAGCATATTGGGGACAATTAGTTTATAATCCTATAAATAAGGCATCGATATTTATACCTTACTCAGGATTTATTGCAGGAGAAGGCGGAATAATTGAAAGTAGAGAACAATATATTAACGTTTGGACATCTTCATCCGGGTCAAGCAGTACGGCCATAATATGGAACTTTGGCAATGAGAATAACGGAGATATATTACCCAATGCTAGAGGTGCAGGTTTCACAATCCGCTCTGTAATTGACAATAAATAATTAAATATTTTTTCAAAAATTCACAACTTAAAATAAACTAAACACTACCTCAACAAATATTATTATCAATATATTTTATAATGTGCCTGCACAAATAAAGTTTTATAATAAGACATAATAAAGGATAGACGTTTTTTAATTAGTCTATCCTTACTGTTTTTATAAAGTTCTGTTTAATCAGATTATCCCCTGATCCATCATTGCCTTAGCAACTTTCATAAAACCGGCTACATTAGCCCCTTTTACATAATTAATATAGCCATTCGACGTCTTACCATATTTTACACATTGATTATGAATCTCTTTCATTATATGTTTTAACTTATGATCTACTTCATCTCTTGTCCATGAAAGTTTTATAGAGTTCTGAGTCATTTCAAGACCTGAGACCGCGACACCACCTGCATTTGCAGCTTTTCCCGGAGCATATAATATGTTATGGTTAAGAAATATTGCTATTGCTTCAGGAGTGGAAGGCATATTTGCTCCCTCCGAAACGGCGAAACATCCGTTATCAACAAGTTTCTGAGCATCTTCGGCATTTATTTCATTCTGTGTAGCACTTGGAAGAGCAATATCACATACTATATTCCATGGGCGTTCTCCTTCAACATAAGTACAGCCGAATTTCTCGGCATATTCTTTTATTCTTCCGCGTTTTTCGTTCTTAAGCTCCATTATAAATGATAGCTTTTCACTGTCAATTCCGGCAGGATCATATATATAGCCGTCACTATCAGAAAGTGTCACCACCTTAGCTCCTAGTTCTATAAGTTTCTCAGTCGTATATTGAGCTACATTTCCGGATCCTGATACAGTTACAATCTTATCTTTTATATCAATATTTCTTGTTTTAAGCATTTCCAGAAGGAAATAAACATTTCCGAAACCGGTAGCTTCAGGACGAATAAGAGAACCGCCTCCTTCAAGACTTTTTCCTGTAAAAGTTCCTGTATTCTCCCTTGCAAGTTTCTTGTACATTCCATACATATAATTTACTTCACGTCCGCCAACTCCTATATCTCCGGCAGGAACATCAGTATCAGGTCCGATATGACGCCATAGTTCAAGTATAAATGCCTGACAGAAACGCATCACCTCAGCGTCAGATTTACCTTTAGGAGAGAAATCAGAACCACCCTTTCCGCCTCCCATAGGAAGCGTCGTTAAGGCATTTTTAAAAGTCTGTTCAAAAGCTAGAAACTTTAGTAGTTGTGGAGCCACTGAAGGATGAAATCTTAATCCTCCTTTATAAGGCCCTATGGCATTATTATGCTGTACACGATATCCCATATTCGTATGTACGCTACCTGCATCATCTACCCAGGTTACACGGAAAGAAAATATTCTGTCAGGAATACAAAGGCGTTCGATAAGATTTACTTTAGCAAATTCAGGATGCTGATTATAGACATCTTCTATTGATGTCAGAAGTTCTTCTACGGCCTGCAGATACACAGGTTCATTTGGAAATCTCTGAGAAAGATTATCCAGCACTTGTTGTACTTTCATCGTAAGACTGTTAATGTTTTTACTATTAAATGATATTTTACTGTCCAAGTCATATAATTTTAAATTCAGATAAGCGCCAGTATGACTTGATTTTGCGTGCAATATATTACAAAAAATTAAAAAACAAATATGAATAATTGCTTTTTTAATAACAATTGTAAAAATATCCACCGCAAAAAATATTGATTTATTACATTTTACCGCCTTTTAATTCTACAATCTAACGATTCAATTAAGAAAAAAAATGAGCATTGAAAAATATATTCATCCTTTCTCCTGATTCTGCAATCTCCCGATTTTGTAATCATATAAAATCACAAATACATATCTACTCTTCTTTCAGTTCACTAATCTCACGATTAAGGAAGAAGGAAAGTAAAATCCTTATTATAACTGTTCCGGCAAGCAAGGCCATTTCTTTCAAATCCGGATGAACCACCGTTTCTATTATGTCTGCGCAAATAAGAAATTCCAGACCTAATAGAAGATAACTGCCACATTCAACACGTATTATACGGATATTAGATGTTGTAAAGTTCTTCGCTTCTGTTTTAATTTCATTTATTATAAAGCGTATTATTCCCTTTATAGTTCCGAATATTACTATCAGCAAACTCAGTACACTTATTATAAAGGATATGGTTCCAAGAATTTCAAGAATTATCTCTTTCATGATTTATGCTTTTTCATATTATTATAACATCAACAGAATAAAATATGTTATAAAAAATATTTTCTTTTGTTATATACCAGTATAAAAATTCCGGAAAAGAAAATATAACAGACTGAAAAGTATAAAGAGACAGAAACATGAAAAACTGAAAGAATAAAGACTCAGGAGTTTCAATAAAGTGAAATCAGAAAAGTCAGTTCAAAGAAATAACATTTAACGCCTGACCGCAGAGAAGTTTCCTTAAAACAAAAAAGTCCGAATAATTTCTTATTCGAACTTTATTGATTTCACCGGACTCATCCTGCTTATGACGTAGGAAGGCCCCAGTAATATTAGTAATGATAGAATTATTGTTCCTAAATTTAAAAGTATGATATAACCATAATTCAGAAGAATCGGTACTGAATCTAGCTCATAGTTTTCAGGATCCAGTTTTATAAATCTGGTATATTTCTGAATATAACACAGAGACAAGCCAACCAGATTTCCTATAATCAAACCTTTTCCTATAATAAATAAAGATATATAAAGAAAGATTTTTCTTATAGAACCATTATTCATACCCATAGCCTTCAGAATACCAATCATATTAGTACGTTCGAGGATAATGACAAGCAGGCCTGATATCATTGTAAAAGCCGAAACCACACCCATCAGTATAAGGATAATCCATACATTTATATCAAGAACATCGAGCCATGAAAATATCTGAGGATTAATCTCTTTTATAGATCTTATATAATAACTTGTATTATACTGATCAGTATGACTTACAAGCCTGAAGTAAAGATCATCCGCACTCTGGTCTATCTTATCATAGTCTTTAAGTATTATTTCTCCTCCGCTTACCTGATCAGAAGCCCATCCATTCAGGCGGCGTATGTGCTTTATATCCCCTATTACAAAAATCTTATCATAATCGACAAAATTAGTCTGATAGATACCTGATATCTTAAACTTTCTGGCTTTTATATCATCTTTGATAAAATATGATATAAAATCATCACCGACATTAAGATGGAGTTTATCAGCAATATACTTTGAAATTATAACCTGAGAAGAATATGAAGAGTCATTTATAACAGGTACTGTACCTTCTACAAGATTACTTTCAAAAAAACTGAAGTCATATTTTCCTTCAACCCCTTTAAGAACCATAGCTATAAAATCATTATCTGTCTTAATGACCCCAGGCTTAGTTGCAAAAAGGCTGAAATCAAGAACATTCGGGTCCGAAAAGATAATATCGGCTATTGAATCATGAAAAGCAATAGGTGAAGTTTCAAATGTGGAATTTCCTGTAAAACTGGTAATCTGGATATGAGATCCGAATCCTATGACTTTATCCCGAATCTCTTTCTTAAAACCAAGAACAATAGCAACCGCCAGAATCATAACCATAAGCCCTATGGCTATTCCGGCAACTGCTATTCTTATTGTTGGTGATATTATACTTCTGGATTTATCATCTGAATCAAAATGCAGCTTGCGCGCAATAAAAAGTTCTAAATTCATAGATTAAGCGTTTTCTCCGGAATAAGTAATAAGTTTTGTGAAGTTATCATAAAACTCTTCCGGGGTAAACTTCAAGTGCCTTTCTCAATATGATAAGAGCTTTCTGAAGATCTTCCTTATTAAGTACATAAGCGATACGAACTTCGTTTCTTCCAAGTTCAGGGCTGGTATAGAAACCTGAAGCAGGAGCCATCATAATAGTCTGTCCCTCATATTCAAATTCTGAAAGAAGCCATGCACAAAAATGATCGGCATCCTCAACCGGAAGTTTTGCCACTGTATAGAATGCACCCATAGGTATCGGAGAATAACATCCCGGGATACGATTTAATCCGTCAATAAGGAATTTACGTCTTTCAACGTATTCATTATAATTATCAAGCATATATTCCTCTGATGCATCAAGCGACGCTTCTGCTATAAGCTGCCCGATAAGCGGCGGACTAAGTCTGGCCTGACAGAATTTCATTACAGATGCTCTCACCTCCTTATTCTTTGTTACCAGAGAACCGATTCTTATACCGCACTCACTGTAACGCTTTGAAACAGAATCGATAAGAATAACATTCTCCTCTATACCTTTAAGATGGAAGGCAGAAATATAAGGTGCTCCCGTATAACAGAATTCACGATATACCTCATCCGAGAAAAGGAAAAGATTGTATTTCTGAACCAGATCACGAATCTGATTCATCTCTTTCTGTGTGTATAAATATCCGGTAGGATTATTTGGATTACAGATAAGGATACCTTTTGTCTTTTCTGTAATAAGAGCTTCAAATTTCTCAACAGAAGGCAATGCAAATCCTTCATCAATAGAAGAAGGAATAGTCTTGATCACAGCTCCGGCAGATATTGCAAATGCCATATAGTTGGCATATGCCGGTTCAGGAACAATAATCTCATCTCCCGGATCAAGACAAGCCATAAAAGAAAACAGCACTGCCTCTGAACCGCCTGTCGTTATGATTATATCTTCAACATTAACGTTGATATTAAACTTACCGTAATATTTAACGAGCTTCTCTCTGTAGCTTAAAATCCCGTCACTGGGACTGTATTCCAGAATTTTTCGGTCTACCTTCTTTAATACATCTAAGGCGACTTGCGGAGTTGGCAGGTCTGGCTGACCTATATTAAGATGATAAACTTTCACCCCTTTTCTTTTTGCAGCATTTGCCAACGGAACTAATTTCCTGATTGGCGATTCTGGCATTATTATACCGCGTTCTGATATTTTTGGCATCTTTATATTTATTCTTTTGCTATTTTAAAAGCTAGTAATTAAAAAACGAAATGACAAAATTACACTCTATGCTAATTAAAAACAAACAATGAATAGTTTTATATTAGTCATTCACTTCTTTTTTTTACAAATTATTTAAATTTCATATTAAATATCTTTAATATATTATTAGAAACATTCCTTTATTATGAGTTTATAATTTGGAATCCGTTATAAATACTTTAGAATAACTGAAATTAATTAAAAACAAACTAATATGAACATCCGGATTTAGGTTAATATTGAATATATCTCTAACTTTCGGCAATGAAAAAATATCTTTATATATTTCTGGGTTCACTTTCCGTATCACTGGGGCTTATTGGAATATTCGTACCGGGACTTCCTACCACACCGCTTCTGCTGCTTGCTTCATGGCTTTTTTATAACAGTTCGGAAAAACTGCATAAAAGACTTCATTCTTCGTTTCTTGGAAAATATCTGGAAAAATATCAGAATGACAAAGGTGTCAGCGCAAAAACAAAACTTATCAGTATATTAATGATGTGCACGATGATATCAATATCATGCATATTTATGATTACCAACCCCACTGTACGTATATGTGTAGTCATAGCCGGAATGATCGGTTTAGGTTGCATAATATGGGTTGTTCCAAATGAAAAAAAATAAGTTTTTTCTCATAAAAATGCAGTAATTGATATCAATGTATATTTAGAAGCAATCATATATTTTCAGGACTTCAATTCTGTTTTCAAAAAAAAATTAATTCATTACTGATATTAGTTAATAGTCATTTTTTTATTAATCAAGCAGTTAATTAGAACAAAAAAGCAACAAATCCGATTTGCGTATATAATTGATAAAGAATATTTTTGCAATAGATAAAGATGATATAATTGTTTTCGTGTTATTAAATAATTATTCAAAAGTATAGATTTTATAATATCTCTTATATAAGACCTTATTACTCAACGGTCTTCTTTATCAGCTTATGTTTTATTACTATAGAGGTTGTATTATCACTTAAAGGTGTATTGTATTATTATGAATAAATTGCTCTTATCCACTTTATTTTTAGCTGCCGGCCCGACTCTTTTTGCGTCAACGCCCGATAAGTTAACCCCGGAACAAGCTCCGGAACCAATATCCGATTCTCCTTATGTAGGTCTTGAAGAACAGAATAAGTCAATATTGGGCAAGATTCTGAATTCGAATATAAACAGTGAGGTTTTCAAACTTCGTTTACATACAAAGATTTCATTCAGCGGTACTGAATTTGACGGACAATGGAACAAGCCGGGATTTAAGCTTGATCAGCTCAGAATTGATTTAAGCGGCAGTTTTAAAAACGGTATTTTTTACCGTTATCAGCAGCGTCTTACCAATTATCCGGAACCATATTCATCTTATATAGACAATCTTCCCATGAAGGTCGATTATGCTGGTATCGGTTATCGCTTTAACAGTCACTGGAAAGTATTTGCCGGAAAAATGTGTACAGCTTACGGAGGATTTGAGTTTGACGACAATCCGATAAATGTATATCAGTACAATACCATAACCGAAAATATGGCAGCCTTCCTTACGGGTATTGATTTTGCATATAATCCTGTGGAGAAACATGAAATAAGATTCCAGATACTTGAATCAAGAAACGGAAGCCATCATGATCTTTACGGAGATATGGATCCGTCGATAAAACTTAATAAAGCGGATTTCGTATATACTGTTAACTGGAACGGTAACTTCGGAGCTAATAACGTCCTTTCCACACGCTGGGCAGCATCCTTTATCAACCAGGCGAAAGATAAAAACTATTATCTTGCCACTTTAGGAACTGCATTAAATCTTCCTAAAGGAGGTGCTTTTCTGGATCTTATATACTCAAAAGAAGATATAGACAGAACTCAGATAATATCAAGGATCGTAGCCGATGAAACTGATGGTAAAACACAGATGAATACATCTTATACTAGTGCAATATTAGGTATCAACTACAGATTCACGCCAAAATGGAATCTCTTTGTAAAAGGGATATATGATACATCCAGCAAAGACAAGACATCCGGAAATGTATTAAAAGGAAGATATCTTGAAACATTCAGCTACTCCGGAGGACTTGAATTTTATCCTTTTAAAGATGAGTCTCTGCATCTTGGACTTGCTTATACCGGCAGACAGCATAATTATACGTCATTAGGTAAAAGCTTTGGAGCAGTAAATTCAAAAGAAAATAAAATAGAATTAAGCCTTATATATGCTTTAAATATCTGGTAAAAATAAATCCTGATTATTCTACGGTAAAACGTAAAATAATCAGGATTTATTTTGATATATAATTGTCGCTCTGTTTAGAAAGGATAGCCTATTGCTATATGATAACCAAGATTTCTGAAAGGTTTTTCTATATTGACATATCCTGATTTACCCGTTTCATAAGGAGCATGAATTGGAAACCCGACATCAAATCTGATGACAAGAAGTGATATGTCATATCTTAGACCTATACCGAAGTCAGTTGCAAGCTGTTCACCAAAATTCTTCAGTTCAAACTTTCCTCCGGGACTTGAATCATCATTTTCAAGAAGCCAGACATTACCGGCATCTGCAAAAAGAGCACCAAACAGATTTCCCATTATCCTGAAGCGATATTCTATGTTTGCTTCCAGTTTCAGATTACCGGTCTGATCAAGATAAGAATACAAAGCATTAGATGCAGGATGATAACTTCCCGGTCCTACCGTTCTGACGCCGAACCCTCTCAGACTGTTTGCCCCACCGATAA
Organism: uncultured Bacteroidales bacterium; assembly: GCA_947074105.1. Lineage (GTDB taxonomy): Bacteria > Bacteroidota > Bacteroidia > Bacteroidales > JAUNSR01 > JAUNSR01. The sequence goes on along the minus strand of CAMTON010000042.1, from coordinate 6,490 downwards.
AAAACTGTTCATTATACGGAACTACTTTAGAATTAAGATACGGCTTGACAACTCCTCCTATCACCCTTGTCGCAATAGTCTGATTATTATTTATTTTATAACTGTATCTGAACTCACTGACAATCTTTGCAAACTGAGAAAACTGATTTCCGAATATCTTCTTATCATGTTTATCCTTATTACCTAACAGGTCCATAACTCCATACAGAATATTTCCCGCCGATACGACACTTGTCTGCCACCATATATATCCCTTTTTATCTGTTACAGATGAATTATCAAATGTATAAGTATAACTCATGGATGGAATAAACTGATTCTTAAAACTCATGCTCAGCGCCTGATTATCCATCATTATAGTATCGAATATGGCAGACGTATTCATCAGATAATTATAAGTAAGGCTGAATGGCGTAACAGAATGAGTACTGACATCCGAGCTGCTGAAATTATATGTAAAAGCTCCTCCGAAATTCATAAGTTTGAAGAAACCGGCACGGTTAAGAAGATCCGCATTCAGTTTGACAACTGTATTTGAAGGATAAATCTTATCTACCTTAAGGAATCTTGGTCCTACTATCCCGGGGAAAGTAAGCGATATATTTCCTCCGAATTCATAAGAATTGATCAGATCATTACCCGATTTGTTTCTTGTTCCCTCTCCTGTCTGCCACTCATAAGAAGCTCTTAACTCTCCTCTTAAGATCTCGCCTCCTCCAAATATATTTCTCTTTGTAAGCCCGAATATAGCTCCCGGACCAATCTGTTTATTTGACTTAGCCGTAACGTTGAATTCCAGTTCTGCATCATATGGCAGGTCCATTGATGTATTGATAGTCATTTTCAGGGAATCGGCTCTGAGAAGCGAATCCTGTGGAGTAAAACTGATGTCGACAAATTTAAAAGTATTCAATCTGTTAAGCTGTGTATGAAGTTGATCCACATCCGTAGTCTTATACAGATCTCCATGTTTAATATCGACAGAATTATACAGCACTTTCTTTCTTAAAGGCAGTCGGTTTCTGAAATAAAGATCCATATCTCTGTAACATACCGTATCGTTAGGCGCACGTCCATAACTGTTGGTTATTGAATAAGCGATATCTGAAACATACCATGGCTTAAGCATCTGAGGAGGAACAGCCTCATTTATACGTATTCTCAAAGCAATCTCTCCTTTCGACATAAGACTGTCGGCAGCATAAGAAATAAAATCGGGACGAAAATAGTAAAAGCCGTGCTGACGCAGATGTTTACTGATTCTCACTCGTTCATCTTCAAGTGCATTTACATTAAAAATATCTCCGTCTTTTATTATCATGTCATCTTTTATCGTTTCGATAAGTGAATCTGCCGGAGTATTGTCGCTTATATATTCAACGGTAGAATATCGGTAAGGTCTTGAATAATCGACGAAATAATTAATATAAGCTTTTTTGGGATTCTTTTTATCCTTTATTATCTCATAAGCTACATTACCGTCAAAATATCCGTTATCATCCATCAAAGTCTCGGCAACTTTTGATCTTAAAGCCGGGTCTACATCAGAGACAAGTATAGGATCTGTAGCAAACTTCTTAAAGATCCAGTGTTTGAATCCTTTCTCCTTTTCGGTCTTAAAACTGTTATATATCCATAAACCGAATGGAAACGGAATCTTAATATAATTACTTCCGAGTAATGCATTGTTAGGAGCTTTTGAAAGAGCATCGGTAACTTGGCTTTCCACCTGATGAGTTATATAATAATGGTCAGGATTTACAGTCTCTATCTTTTTTGTACCGGTATAAAGCATCTCTCCTTCGGGAATAAGTCTTGTTGTAGAACATCCAGAAAGAAATAATATGATAAATATTGAAATATAGGTATTACGATACCGCATTATTAATTATGTGTTTAAATATTAATTATTCAGTGTTTCCGGATCAGTCTCTATTTTCTTTTTTCGTTTTTCTTCTTTGAAAATAAACAGCTGACGCAGTCTTCTGATCTTACGTTTCAATACTATACCCACGCCTGTCTCTATAATTTCACCTTCGAGTAAGCTTTCATAATTAGTATGATGGAATAGTTTTAAATATCGTGTAGCTGATTTATCAAGAGTATATTCCAGAATGATATCATTAATAAATGACTCACCCTGTTGAGTCTGAATATCCTGACCTGACGAAACAGAAGCTCCAACTACGATTTTGAATCTGTCATTAAAGAGTTTCTTAGAAAACCGGAATGAATAATCCGTTCTTTTTCCTCCCTCTCCTCCGGCTCCGAACTGATCATAAGAGTCAATTCCGAAACTAATGTCGATACCTCCCAGATTATCTCCGGCAAACTGATTTATCTCCTTCTGTATAAACGCCGTCAAAGCATTATTAGAGTTAAGCTTGGCTGTGGTTCCCGGTCCTGTATACATCTGTGTCACAATAAGACTTAATGCCTGTTTTGCTCTTTCTTCAGAAGTCATAGATGCAATCTGGTTCTGGATCGTCAGATCTTCAGGAGCTGCAAGGTCGAATGATATATCTATATTATTAAGAGAATTCATAATTTTGATATAAGCTTCAAAGTTAACGACTCTTGATCCTTTATCTTCTTCAGATACCGTTGTACGGATCTTCTCGGCTGCAATAATATTAAGATAAGGATCAAGAAGGTTTCCTCTCCATTCCACATAACTACCGTTCTGAATCATAAATGTTTTGGCAACAGGTAATACGGGAAGATTATAATTAACGAAACCTCCGCTTAATTCGTATCGGCCTGTCATCTCCATATCTCCGCGAGGATTCATAAGAAAAGCAAGATCTCCACCCCCGATAAGTTCAACCCTGTCAGAGCCGTTTGCGGAAAGATCAATACCCACTTCAACAGCCGGTGCAATCGAAAGATTAAGGGCAATATCAATTCCAGAAATAAGCGGAACAATATCTCTTTTCTTAACAAGACCTATTGTATCATTGAAATTTGTAAATTCTACAAGATTTCCTACTCTGTTTTGTGCTGAAACGGGAGAGTCAAGCAATACATAGGTAAAATCTGTTCCCCCGAGAAGATTCACAGAACCCGTAATCTTAAGAAGTTCCACAGGACCTTTGATAAGAGTATTTACATCCATATACATCTTACCGTAAAGCATCTTATTTTTTTGCTTCTTGACATTTATCAGCTCTACATTATTTCCTGTCACACGAATATCCGTAGACATTCTCTTAAAGTCGGCCATATTGAATTGTCCGTTTATAAGTATCGGATTATTATTGTAAGCATCGATTCTGAAATTATCAAACTTAACGACATTATTGATCATCTCAATATTATTTCCCGAAAGCTTAAGATCTGCATTAGCGTAGCCAATATTTATATTCGTATCAGTAAAACCAAGTTCTCCGTTTATCACAGGTGCGTCAAGATGGCCTTCAACATCGAAATATCCTTTAAGAGTTCCGGATAATCCGATAAGCCCGTCAGGAATAAAAGGATTTACCATTTTAAGCGGGAAATCATGAATACCAAGTTTTGCGCTTACATCTCCTTTTGGCTTCAGTAAGAAATTAAGAAGAGATACCTCTTTATTATCATATATAATTTCTGATTCTACATAATGGCCGGTTTTAGGAGATGACGAATAGTCTGCCTTTACAGCGATCTTGTCAAGAGGCTGCTTTTGATAAACCAGACTGTCTATAGCCACTGTAAGATTAGCATTCAAACTGTCTTTTATAGCCTCTGCATAAACATCGACATTTACAAAACCTTTCATCTCAGGGAAATCTTTTATTGATGCCGAAAGTTCTGAGAGGTTAAAGTCTTTTATACCGGCATTCAGAGCTATTATTTCTGAAGAATTTACATTATTGTCAGATTTAACGTAAATAGTCATTCCACCCGGCGACTGCATACTAAGATTAGCCTTAATTCTGTTATCAAATGAATAGTCGATATAATTATCTTCATTGATTTTCCACGGACTATACAGAATTACAGGATTCATCGTATCGAAACTCAGCGATATCGTATCATCGCGGAAAACCGTGTTCAACCCAAGATCGAAACCGATATTTCCGAGGCCGTCTTTTTGATTTAACGACAAGGACAGAGAGTCTTTTATAAGCTCTCCTCTCAATGAGAGATCCATCTGCTGGTTTGGAGCATCTCCCTCTTTAAATGTATATAATTCAAAATTGAACGTAGAATCCATTTCCGCACTGAAATTCGAGTTTTTCAGAGTCATTGATGATGTTCTGAGCTCCGGCATTTCAAAGAGAATCCTTAAATCCTCTTTCTGCTGATTTATTATACTTGCATTAAATGAATTATAATATATATTATTAGACATAAGAAAACCGTGAAGAATATTATTCTTTCCCGCAGTCAACTGTATCAGAACCGGCGGCAGAAGTTTTCTCAGTGCGAAGATATCTATATTCCCTTTATCTGTCATGGACGACAGCTGATGTGTAAATTTGTCTATATCAGAAGTAAATCCTTTTATCGACTCCTCTATAAGAGCAAAGAATGACAAATCACCATTATTAAGTCTTACATATGTAGAATCAGGGGAGCTGGAAAATGCTATATTCATATCTCTGATAGGCTGAAGCCTGTCATGCAGATCGAAAAGAATAGAATCTATAAGTATATCTCCTTTATAAGTATCAATATAATTGGTATAATAACTCATTCCTGTATTAAAAGAAAGAAATGCTTTATCCTTAGAAACATTAAGTCCGTGCAGAGCAATATTATCAGCATTAAGATTCAGGTCTCCTTTCACTTCTGTCTTATATAAAACTCCGTTAGCATTAAGATCAAGATTGGCAAGAGTATCCGACAAAGAAAAATCAAGATTATAATGATTGTCTTTCAGAGCACCGGAAAGATTGATTTTTTCTACCGAGAAATCCTTATATCCGATTCTGCTGATATTCATTCCGAAATCTGTTTCACATGAAGGTGAAAAGAAATCAAAACCTTTTCCTTTTGCATAAAGATCAAAAAAGAAAGAAGGCATATCTAAAGAGGGCATTATTGCCTTTATATCCAGAGGTGAAGCCGTAAGAGAGAGATCATAATTCATCTTTTCCAGGCCAAAGCCGGCTGTAAGATTAAGATTCGTCCTGTCAATTTTCATGTCGGATACGGCATTTATTTCGGCAGATTTCAATTTTACCTGAGCAGTCATCAATATACTGTCAGGCATATTGATATTATCCGCTAAATGAAGGTCGGTCAGACAGGATGATAATATAATATTAATGTCAGCAGAAAGATCTTTTAGTTCTTTTGCAAGATGAACATCTCCGCTCAGGTCGGCATTTATCATAGAACCAAAAGAGAGAGACATATTTTTTATATTGAAATTATCTCTTTTACCGCTTATATATGAAGAAAGCAAAAGAGAATTTCCGTCAAGAAAATGACTGAAATCCTTTATATAGTTACCGATAAAGAATGTAATGTCTTTAGGGCCGAAAGATGCGTTTATATCTACAAGCGTATTGCCGGTCACTGTATCGGCAAATAAAGAAAAATCCATATCTACATCAGCAGTAATATATGAGTCAGATGTTCTCAGCTCCATATTATCTACTTTTATTCTTTGTGGATCATAATGACAAAAACCGGAGAATTGTTTCAGGTCAAATCCTTTTGATTCTTTTAGAGATATATTCTTAAGACTGGCTGTCATATCAAGATCCTTCATCAGAAAGCTGTCAAGATCGATTGTTATATCTGAGAATTTAAAATATTCGGGATTAAACCCGGGAAGTGTATCCGGTTTATTTCCCATTTTCATACCGAATTCTCCGTTTAAAAGATAGAAATGATCAAGATTATATTCCGAGTCAAGTAAATCGATATTCCCGCTGTACAATCTTATAGTATCAATATGAGAATCCATGGAAAGAAGATTCTCTGCCATTTCCAGAGAATAACCTACATCACTTATCGTGATACTGTTAAGATTGAATCTCCAGTCTGCCGGATTAGATGGCGTCGTATCTTTTTTTTCCTCTGTTTTATGAACAGACATATCCATATTAAACCTGTTGATAACAACATTATCAATATTAATTTCTCCGGAAAAGATTTTAACCTCAGTATCACTTATTACAAACTGACCCAGTTCTCCCTGAAAATCCACTGCTTCAATAAGATCTCTTGAATCAACCGATATACCGCTAAGGTGTATGGAATCGGTTTTTACTATACCTTTAAATAAAGGCCATAACATGACTTCAAGTCTGAATTCCGATAAATCAAGTAGTTTATTATCAAGAGAATCACTTACTTCTACATCTTTGATTGAAAGATCTAAAGGAAACTTCAGGGAAAAATGATCGACAACCAGCGTTAATCCAAGATTTTTCTTCAGATATTCACTTCCTATACCAATCGCTTTTTTCTGAACAGATCGGAAGAGCGTCGTGTAGGGAAAGAGGGTACGTCCTGGTTTAGGTCAGCGGTGGTGCCGTTTCATTAAAAAACA
>CAMTON010000041.1 GCA_947074105.1 uncultured Bacteroidales bacterium | reverse complement strand
ATTATTCAGGATTTAAAGAATATAGACGACCTTAAATACTTCTCATATATGCATAAATATAAAATAACACTATTTATTCTTTTCCTTGCTTTTTTCCCTACAGAAACATTTTCAAAAAATGACGGAATAATAAATATTCTGGGTAATTCAAGATGCATTACACTTCGCGATGAAAATGGAGATTTCAGAGGATTCAGAATAGACATTATAAAGGAGATACTGGATAATAAAGAGATTGAATACAGAGTAATAGACAATAGCTTTGGCGACAGCATTTCTCATTATGACATTTATATGACTTCCGGATTCATCGGTGTCGATGAAGAAAATTATAATGCATCGAGGAAATATCTTGATCTCAATATCAATTATATGGTAACTAAAGACAAATATGTGAATTCATTTGACTGTCTTCGGGGAGGTAAACTTATAACAATGAAAAATAGTGTTGTGAGGGATTACCTCGAGCATATAGGATTCTCTGATGATATAACTTCTGTTTCCGATTTCTCAGAAGGCTTGAAGCTTATAAGAAGCGGTAATTATGATGCCTTTGTAACGACAGACGAATGGACTCTTTTTGGTCTTGCCGGAAATGACCGAAGCGATCTTATTATAAAAAACACCAAACTTCCACAGCTTGAAATGATATTCGGTGTCATTAAGTCGAAACAGGCACTTCTTGTGATAATAAACGATGGTATTGAAGAGATAATAAGGAATGGAAGATATGGGGAGATATATTATAAATGGTTCGGCCTGAAAAACAATCGTGATATTTCAACTCTAGATTATATATTATTCAGTATCTCTTTAATTTTTATCGTATCACTTTTATTCTATATCATCATTCTTATAAGAAAGACAAAAAACTGGGTACATCATTCTTCTAAACTTGCAAAAGAACTTTCAATAGCTATAAATGCGGGAAATATTGCTGCATGGAAATACAGAATTAAGAGCAATAGTTTTCACCATGTATCAGGTGAAATATGGTTTGATGAAGGAATTTCGATGGAAGAATTCATTAAATTTCTTGATTCCGATTCCAGGGTATCATATAAAGAAGCTATAAGGAGCCTTCTTTTACAGGAAGCTGAGAATTGTGAGCTTACAATAAGATTAAAAGAAACTTTCAGTAAGGATGCTCAATATATCAAGGTCAGTATGTCATCAGTAATTAAGAATAAAAAGGTGACAAAGATTCTATGTGCAAGTTCAAATATTACCAGTAAGACTTATTTTAATAACAAACTTTCCTATGAAGCTCAGAAATTTGCTTCTGTTTTTAATAATGTTTCTATAGGTCTTGAATATTATGATAAGAGAGGAAAACTTATTGATATAAATGAATCGGCACTTAAGATGGTGGGATTGACAGACAAAAACACTGTGTTGGCTTATAAGAGGAATTTTCTGAATGATTCTTTTTATAAAGGTCTTATTAACTCTCTTGATGATCTTACTGAAAAGAAAGTATTTGATATCAGATATGATATGAAGAATATCATTAATGATTATGGTTTACCCAGCAGTAAAAACGGTGAAAAATATTTTCATGTGGAAGTTGTACCTTACAGGGACTCTAAAAATAATCTGAAAAATATAATTGTTGCCGCTTATGATTTTACGGAAAACATACGTTTGAATCATAAATATCAGGATCTGTATATTGAATCAAGAGAGATGTTTCAATCTATTCCGGAGTTGTTGTCAATATATGATTCTCAGGGAAATCTTACATATGTGAACGGAAATCTGGATAAAAACAAGACTCTAAAAATCGACAGTAATGATGTTATCGGTAAGTTCAACCTGTTTAAAATGCTTCAATATTTCAACAAGAAAATTGATTTTGATAAAATTGATGATTATTTCGAAGATGATTTTGTGATAGCAGGCCACGATGCAGGAATTATGCCATATCATTTTACCGGTGAAGAGGAAATTATATATTTTAAAATCCGTATAAAACCGATACGTAATACAAAAGGTGAGATAATAAAATATATTTCTGTTGCTTCAGATATTACCGAACTTATAAAAGCCCGGAAAAAAGCAGAACAGTCGGATCTTCTTAAATCAATATTCCTTGCGAATATGAGCCATGAGATCAGGACTCCTTTAAATGCAATAGTAGGGTTCTCAGAACTTCTGCAGAATACGGAAGTAGGCGATGAAAAGGCTGTTTATGGTGAAGTAATTTCTCATAACAGCGATATCCTTATCAACCTTATAAATGATATTCTTGATCTTTCTAAAATAGAAGCGGGGTTTCTGGAGTTTAAAGATGAAATGTTTGATCTCAATAAGCTCTTTGATGAAACTTATACTTCATTCATATTAAGAATAAATGAGAAAATAAAACTTCATGTTATCAAACCGGAAAATGAGATTTCCATATATATGGATAAGAAGAGATTTTCTCAGATTCTTTATAATTATCTTTCGAATGCTTCAAAATATACAATGCAGGGAACCATCGAATTCGGTTATGAAGTAATAGATGGAGGGATAAAAGTATACGTAAAAGATACCGGTATAGGGATAAAAGAAGAAAACAAATCATCTGTTTTCAAACGCTTTCAGAAGTTTGATGAAGTAGCACAGGGCACAGGATTAGGTCTTTCGATCTGTAAAGCTCTTACTGATGTCAAAAAGGGGAAAATAGGTTTTGCTTCCGAATATGGTGTAGGATCAGAGTTCTGGGCCTGGATTCCATGCAGTATGGAGATTAATAAAACAGAGGAGATACTTATTAAATCAGAGACTCTTCTGAACTAATTCTAAGGCTTTAAAATAATGATTGTATTGGTCCCGAAAGTTTATTTTTTTCGTATTTCTATTATATGCCTTCTGAGCTGACTTTAGGATAATATGTTTAGGCTAATTGTCCTTGAAGGATTTAATTAGAATAATTGGTTTAGACTAATTGATTCAGATTAATTGTCTTAGGCTAATTGGTCTTGACTGATTGATTCAGAATAATTAGCTTAGTTTAATTGGCTTAGACTAATTGATTTTGAGTGATTGATTCAGATTAATTGGTTTTGAGTCAATAAATTTATTCAGGAATCAATAATCATAACGAAAGTTTAAAAATTAAAAAACGGGAAAGACAGTTCATATCAGAATGTCTTTCCCGTTTTTATATCCTTTTATTATTTAAATACGGACAGGTGATTAAATTATCTTTTAAAATAACTGAATCAGCTTTTTATTTCTTCCTTTTCGAAAATATAATCCAGAACTATTTCAGAAGCTCCGGAGTTTTTCTTTACATAATTTCCTGCATTGTCGCCGGAAAGCTTAAGAAACTTTTTATTTGAAATCATTTTATCCATGATAAAATCAAATTGGCTTGCCTTCTTTATTGCGAAACCGCCTTTTGCTTCTATTATTTTTACAGCTTCATTAAATTTCCTGTAGTTAGGACCAAATATCACAGGGATATTATATACCGCTGCTTCAAGGATATTATGAATTCCGACACCGAAACCGCCTCCGATATATGAACAGTTACCATATTTATATACTGAAGACAAAAGACCGATACAGTCTATGATTATCACATCGTATTCAGAAAGATCTTTCTCTGTAGACTTAGTTATTTTATCTCTTTCTGTCACAGACATATATCTTACATATGGACGTTTTATCCTTGATATTATACTTTCTATATGATCGCTGTCAATTTCATGTGGTGCAATTATAAGCTTCATCTGAGGATGATTATTGAAATATTCAAATATTATATCCTCATCTTTCGGCCATGAACTTCCGGCAACAAGCGTGAATGACGAATTCTTTACAAATTCTTCTATTACCGGCAGCGTCTTAGATTCTTGCGCAATCTCAGTAACACGGTCAAATCTTGTATCCCCGCTTATACTTATATTGTCAAGACCGAGATTCTGAAGGAGTTGATATGAACTTTCGTTCTGAACGAAAATCTGCTTATAAAATGTCAGAAGGTTTCTGAAAAAGGCACCGTAGCTTTTGAAAAATATCTGTGAGGGACGGAAAATTGCGGAAATCAGATATACCGGGATATTTCTTGCCTTAAGTTCAAAAAGATAATTTGCCCAGAATTCATATTTAATAAAAAATGCCATTTCCGGTTTTGCTATATCAAGAAACTGTCTGACAAGAGCAATCTTGTCAAAGGGAAGATAACATATGTAATCAGCGTATTTATAGTCTTTTCTGACTTCATAACCTGACGGAGAGAAGAAAGTAAGAAGTATCTTATATTGAGGAAACTGACTTTTTATTCTTTCTATCAAAGGTCTTCCCTGTTCAAACTCACCAAGAGATGAAGCATGAATCCATATAATGGGATCAGCACCTGAAATTCTTGTTTTCAGATAATTAAAGACCTCTTTATGCCCGTCAATTAATAGTCGCGCTTTTTCGTTCTTATTGGCTGCCATTTTAACTGCCAAAGAATACATCGCAATTCCTGCGCTATATAAGTTTCTCATAAAAATGCTAAAACTTCATTTACAATATTTCATCTCCTTTTATTTTAATAAAATGTTATTTCCTAATCAAGAAGCTTCTTTATGATTCCGTAAAATGAAAACCTCTTTTTTTATTAAAATGTTCAATTGATCCTCTAATATAAATTATCCGAGATGAAGTATATAATAATCTTTTTCTGTTTGTTTCTTTAAATCCTAAAAGGAACCATCTCCTTTTATCCTGTTATTATGTTTCATTTTTTTCTTATGAAACATCTCATTTCCTATATTGAATGATACTACGACCTGTTGCTGAAACTGTACGGTTCCATCTGCGACATGAATATTGAAAAGAGCTTTTATCCCTACAGGACTTTTTCTGAATAACCTGTAATAGATATCAGTTCTGCTATATGTTGTAGCCTGATAAAAAGGATCCGAATGATGAAGAGACGAGCCGTATTTATAATATAGAGAAAGCTGATTGTCTCCCGCATAAAAAGTCTGATGAAGACCAAGCCCCTTCCACTCTATATCAAATTCGGCAAGAAAACCTGCGGGAGTATCCCACACTTCTAATCCTCTGTCCCTGTTTGTTGAAATAAGTGCTCCTGCCTGAATCTGCAGAGAGTCAAAAACCGGTGCGAGTTTAGCAAAATTCACTCCGATATAAGGGTTTCCCTGAATATTATCCACTACGTTATAACCCTCACCGTTAAGAGGTTTTGCATAATGGTTCATCATAAGATTCCATCCGGCAAAAAGAAGATTCTTATAATAGAAGCGTCCGTTTGAAACAATAGAGAAAATTTCCCTTTGGTCTATCCCCTGTTTGCTTCTCCAGTCTATATAAGCCTCTGCATAGCCACTTTTACCTTCATACTGCAGCAACACCCCCTGAATAAGAGGATTTGCAAACCTAAGTGAGTCATATAATATGGCATCCGGTAATTCCTGAGTCAGCAAAGTTCTCGGAAAAGAACCGAAAGTTATTTTAAAAGGACGCTGGTCATATTTATAATACAATACGTATTTCACCTTTTCATAATCATTCTCTCCGAATTGTTCTCTCCATGAAATACCGGCACATACTCTGTTATAATCAAGAAATTTCAATCCTATTTCCGGTGTTATTCTCGCTCCGAAAATTGTTTGCGGAGTCTGATGCGGAGCTTTAAATTCCCTGTTATCAAAAAGTCCGTAAAAATCAACATCCCATAAAAAATTATTCCTCCAGCTGAAATCGGAATTATTATGTTCCGGTTTTTGACACGGTTCTGTTTCCGTAATATTATATACGTTGATTTCAGAGTCCTGTCCGAAAACAGAAATAAAACTTATAAAGAAAACCGTTAAGACTAATGCCTTTTTTATGAATCTCATTATCAGGTAATTTAAGGAAAGACATCCCGGAAGGGATGGTAACGATATTATCACATCTTCCGGAATGTCTTTTTAATTTTATATTGTTTATCCCATTACAAGGATAGCATTATTAAGTCGTCTGATAGTTTCTTCTTTCCCAAGAATTTCAGTAATATCAAAGATATGAGGACCTTTTCCCTCACCCACAAGAGCAAGACGGAAAGCATTCATCACATTACCAAGGTGATAGCCGTTTTCTTCAATCCATGCCTTAACGATAGCTTCTGTATTTTCTGAAGAGAAATTCTCCACTCCGCTTATAACAGACATAAGTTGAGTCATCATATCAGCAGAATCCGCTTTCCAGCGTTTTTTACGGGTTTTTTCGTCATAAGAAGTCGGAGCAACAAAAAAGAATGAAGCCTGATCCCACAGATCCTTAACGAAAGAAACACGGTCTTTTACCATTGAGATGACTTTCACTATAGTATCCTTAGGAGCCGATACGCCATGTTCTGCCATTACCGGCTCAAACATATCCGCAAGTTCTTCATTTGAAGTTGTCTGAATATATTTATGGTTAAACCATTTTCCTTTTTCATAATCGAACTTCGCACCGCTTTTGCTACAGTTAGTCAAAGAGAACTGATGAATAAGTTCAGACATAGAAAGAAGTTCCTGATTATTTCCCGGATTCCATCCAAGAAGAGCAAGGAAATTTATTACTGCTTCCGGAAGATATCCCGATTCTCTGTATCCTGAAGAGATATCACCAGTTTTAGGATCTTTCCATTCAAGAGGGAATACAGGGAAACCAAGGCGATCGCCGTCGCGTTTGCTTAATTTTCCGTTTCCGTCTGGTTTAAGAAGAAGCGGAAGATGAGCAAATTCAGGAGAATCCCATTCGAAAGCACGATAAAGAAGAACATGAAGCGGAGCCGAAGGCAACCATTCTTCTCCACGGATCACATGAGTAACTTCCATCAGATGATCATCTACAATATTTGCAAGATGATAAGTAGGAAGCTGATCTGCTGACTTGTATAGCACTTTGTCATCGAGAATAGAAGAGTTGATGACCACATCTCCTCTGATAAGGTCTTTTACCACTACATCTTCATTAGGTTCGATCTTCATACGAACAACATACTGATGTCCGTTTTTAATAAGATCATCAACTTCTTCAGATGAAAGAGTCAATGAATTTCTCATTCCCTGACGAGTTGAAGCGTCATACTGGAAATTCTGTATCTCATTACGTTTTGCATCAAGTTCTTCAGGAGTATCAAAAGCTATATAAGCTTTACCTGAGTCAAGAAGCTGATCAACGTATTTCTTATAGATTTCTCTTCTCTCCGACTGGCGGTAAGGTCCGTAATTACCACCGTAATTCACACCTTCATCAAATTTAATACCAAGCCATTCCAGAGATTCGATTATATATTTTTCCGCTCCCGGAACAAAACGGTTAGAATCAGTATCTTCGATACGAAGGATCATATCTCCTCCGTTCTGTTTAGCAAACAAATAATTGTATAATGCTGTACGTACACCTCCTATATGAAGCGCACCTGTCGGACTTGGTGCAAAGCGTACTCTGACTTTTTTTTCTGACATCTTGTTTTAGGTTTGTTTTAATTTTAAGGGACAAAATTACAGGTTTTTCTAATATATAAGGTCAAAATAAACGAAATGTTAGTTTTTACTAATTCTTTTCATACAATAAGAGGTGAGAAACCTACAGTTTATCAGACGCTTATCATAAAATTCCGCTTCAACAACCTTCCCGTTATAAATTACTATTCTATTTCTTCAAGCAGCTTTTTAAGCTCCTCATCAGTTTTATAAAGTTTTTCCTTGCATATTCTAAGCAGCTCAACCGACTTAGCAGTATATTCACGTAATTTGTCAATTTCACAATCACTGCTCTGCAACTTTGCAACTATTTCCTCCAGTTCGTTTACAGCTTCACTATAACTTTTCTCTTTCAGCTTTGCCATATAATAATATTATTTATAAATTTTCATCATTAATAAAAAGCGGTTCATTATCTATATTTTTCACAACCGCTTCTACGCTTCCGTTTTCAAAAACGCTCATTATCCTGTCATTCTTTTTAATTTCGGATATATCCCTGACCACCTTTCCGTTTTTAAGAGTCAGGCTATATCCTTTTTTAAGAATATTATAAGGTGAAACAAGTTCCACTATTCTGCTCATGCCGGAAAGCCGCTCCTTCTCCCTGTCGATTCTGAATGATGCCGAAACTTTTATTTTTTCACCGATATATCCGATTTTAATATTTTCGGCCTGAAGTTTAAGATTCACAAGATTCGGAATCTGTGAAGTTTTCATATTGAGACGATTTTTTTCATAAGTTATTTTCCTGTTCACAATATTCATAATCTCATTTCCGATATGTTCAGTCCTGTTGATATTCCTGTTTACTATCTCCATTGAACGGTATTTTATATCCGAAGAAAGAGATGTCAGACGACTTCTTTCTTCAAGAAGTCGGTTATTCACGATAAGCGGAATCTTTTCAGTAAATGATTTGAGTTTCTTATGTTCACCGTCAATAAGTGAAGCTACACGGTTCTCTATATAACTTTCAATATCTCTTATTATATCCGCCTGTTCCTGTTGATGAGAAATTATAAATTCCGCAGCGGCAGTAGGAGTCTTCACTCTTGTGTGAGCAACAATGTCGAGTACCGTTTCATCTCTTTCATGACCAATACCGACTATCACCGGTATCGGAAACTGAGTTATATTAAGAGCCAGATCATAGCTGTTGAAACTGTTAAGTTCTGATGTCGCTCCGCCTCCTCTGATTATAACTACCGTATCGAAAAGATCAATATTCTCATATATCTTATTCAGAGCACCGATTATACTCTTCTCAACCATATTTCCCTGCATAATTGCCGGAAAAAGCGCAGTATAGAATATAAATCCATCTTCGTTATTATCCAGCTGATTCATAAAATCCTCATAGCCTGCAGCTGTAGCTGAAGATATTACTGCTATACGGTTGACGACCTCAGGCATTTCAAGTTCCTTATTCATTTCCAGAATACCGTCCTGAGAAAGTCTTTCTATTATCTCTTTCTTCAGTCTTTCCATATCCCCTACCGTATAGTTGGGATCAATATCATTAATTGTCAGCGAGTAGCCATAAAGTTCATGAAACTCCACTGTCACTTCAACCATCACATTTATACCCCGTTCAAAACGAGTACCGGTTTCTTTTTCGAAATATGGTCTTATAAGCGCCCAGCGATTAGCCCAGATCTGCCCTCTTGCCTTAGCGATGATCTGATTTGTCCTTTTATCTTTTTCGATAAATTCGACATAACAATGACCGGAATAATTTTCTCTCACTTCACTCAGTTCTGCCCGGATCCAGTATCGTTCGGGGAAGCAGGCTTTTATAGCATTCTTTACTATTGCGTTTAGTTCGAAAAGTGAAAATTCCTCTCTCGGTTTTTCGTCAATCATATTTCTTTTGAAAATTATACAATATGTTTTTAGGTAAAATGACAGTTTTTTTGAAATGTCATTTATTCCACTCTAACTAATTTGGGATATTTTTGTTCTGAAACAAGCACATTTATGACATAAAATCCTGGTGAAAGAGAGTCTAACGACAATTCATTATCTCCGCAAAACATCTGCTCTCTTATTAAAACCTGGCCGGATGTTGAAACTACGAAGACCGGAAAATTAATTGCTATATTTTCACGAATCTTAACCGACCATATGTTTTCTCCCTTGTATGAATATTCCACAATATTGAGTGATTCAGAAATCTGAGCCTCTCCTGTCAAAGTAGCTATCAACTTATACCCATTTGGTATTCCATAACCCATAAGCGAGTCTGGAGTTTCATATCGCGAACTATGCTCAATAAGCATCTGTTTCAGTTCTGATGATGAAAGATAAGGAAATGCTTCCCATATTGAAGCTGCAAGGCCTGTGATTATCGGTGTCGAATATGAAGTTCCAAGCGACTGGATAAGTTCACCACCTGAATCACAAAGCCATGTCCCGTTGCCAAGCGATGTAATATCAGGTTTCACTATACCATCACGCATATATCCTTTTCCGGAAAAAAAAGAATAAGTGGAATCTGCATTGACTGAACCAACTGTTATTATATTAGGACAATCAGCCGGAAAGTTAATTCTTCTCCAGTGTTTATGTCCCTCATTGCCTGCACTGTTGACAACAAGAATACCTTTTTCTGCTGCAACTCCGGCTCCTTTGGATATAAAAGCAGTATTGCCGTCAAGATCTGCATGTTTATAATTCATAGAACTGTCGTCAAACTGAAAATACCCGAGAGAACTTGTTATTATATCCGCACCAATACTGTCGGCATATTCTGCTCCGGCTACCCAGTAATCCTCCTCTATTGGAAATTCGGTCTTTACATCTTCTGTTCTTATCAGTATATATTCGGCACCGGGAGCGGAACCTGAAAATTCTCCGTCATTTTTATAGGAAAGAATAGAAAGCACATTTGTTCCGTGTGAGTCACTACGGTAAAAATCAGGTAATGCCGGAACTACCATATCCTTAACACCTATAACATTTGAATTTATCATATCAATCTTATCAGCGTTACAGAATCCGGCATCAAGAATTGCGATTGTAAGACCTTTTCCGTTATACCCTGATTCATGCAGTTTATCAAGATTATGCATTCTGAGTTGTTGAAATTTTTCTGAAACGGAAAAAGAGTTGCTGAGATTAGGTGTCTCCGAATCTTCATCCGCCTCTTCTGCTTTTGTTACCGGACCAGTATACCATACTAATTTAACATCTTGGACAAATTCATATCTTCTGAGTTTAGATATTACTTCAATGTCAGAACCGACAACAGCTGTATTCATCCATTTTGATTTACAGATGATGTTATACCCATCTGCAGATAAAGTATTCAGATAACTGTCGCATACAGGAAAGTCACGCTCATCAATCATAAGCTTATATTTCCTGCGCTTTTCTATAGTCTTTTTTGAAAGAACCGCTTCCGGTTCATAAGCTCTGGTATCAGGCTTATCTGTAAAATAAACTCTGTAACGATATTGATCAGAAAATATTGATAGTGAAAACAATACAAATAAAAAAGATAAAATTTTCCTCATAATGATAATCCCCTCTGTTTCTATGGTATATAATTAGATTTAATATGCAACCATCCGGTTTATAACCATAAAACAAAAGAGATTGTTACACTCATTCTTTATTTTTCAGCTTTCTTATCTCTCTTTTGTCTGCGATTATTCCTCCGGCTACAATAGTATCATCATTATATATGACTCCCGATTGTCCCGGTGTGATTGCTGATGCTTTTTCAGTGAGCTTAATATACAAACATTTATCTTTAATTTCTATATTTTTAACTGTTAAATCCTTGCTTCTGTATCTTATTTTTATTGTAAGAGGCTTATTATCAGAATTTTCAGAATTATAATCCTTTATAATATTTTCATCTATAAGATTGCAGTCTTTAAGAATCACTGTATCATCAAGCAGTTCTTCCTGAAATCCCAGACGTATAGTATTCTTCTTTGCGTTTATATTGACTACAAAAGCCGGCTTGCCAAGAGCTATACCCAATCCTTTTCTTTGTCCAATAGTATAGAACGGAAAGCCGTTATGCTCACCAAGTTTTTTTCCCATGTTATCAACAAAACAGCCCTTGCCAACTTTATCGTCTATATCAGGAATTTGTTCTTTTATAAAATCCCTGTAATCTCCATCGATAAAACAGACTTCCATGCTCTCTTTCTTTTTTACTTTTTCCTCGAAACCTTTGGACAGGACATAATCCTTAATCACATCCTTGGTCATTCCTCCAAGGGGAAACAGTGTCTTTGCCAGTTCTTTCTGACCAAGACGCCACAGAAAATATGACTGGTCCTTCCTGGAATCCACACCTTTTTTAAGCATGAATATGCCATCTTTATTCTCTATCTGAGCATAATGTCCTGTCGCTACAAAATCACATTCATATTTTTCCGCAGTTTCAAGAAGAAAACGCCATTTAAAATAAAGATTACACATCACACAAGGATTAGGAGTATGACCGGCAAGATATTCATTCAGAAAATTGGCAATCACATTACCTCTGAATTCTTCACGAAGATCAACCGTATAATGAGGAATTCCAAGCTTTTCGGCAAGTGCACGAGCTTCAAGAACATGGGTCGGCTCATCATTGCCGTTTTCAAATTGTGAAGGTATATCATGGACTCTCATTGTAGCTCCGACAACTTCATATCCCTGTTCCAGCAGCATCATACATACTGCCGAACTGTCGATACCGCCACTCATTCCTACAAGTACTCTTTTTGCCATATTTCAGTTTCGATTTTTACTTTGTTATTAAAAGAAGCCGCAAAG
This sequence comes from uncultured Bacteroidales bacterium, assembly GCA_947074105.1. Classification (GTDB taxonomy): domain Bacteria; phylum Bacteroidota; class Bacteroidia; order Bacteroidales; family JAUNSR01; genus JAUNSR01. The sequence continues at coordinate 14,650 of CAMTON010000041.1, read as the reverse complement.
ATAATTTTTTATCTTTTTCAAATCACCGTTCGTCTTCACCGGCATGTCCGAGACCGGAAAAATGCTTTTTCCCTTTTATATAATAATCTGTCAGAATAGATTTTCTGTCATGACCTCTTTCCGATAATATATCTCTCTTCTCACTCTTATCAACACTGTGTTTATAGTATTTATCGATCATCTTGGCCGCGTCGCGGTGAGCGTCAATTATCGACATCACATTCCTGGCTTTTCCGGTGAGAAAAAAATTTATCGCTGCTATACCGTCAAGTATCTTACGCCGGAATATTATCTTTCCTCGCTTTTCCCTTGGAAGATTCTTATACAACATAAGTATGTTATTTCTGAAATTCAGATATACCTTACGCGGACTGTCCGAATCAAGAGTCGCGCCACCAAGATGATACACCACGCTTTGCGGAACACAGTAAATACTCTTACCCATCAGTAGATATCTCCAGCACAGATCTATCTCTTCCATATGTGCGAAGAAATGAGGATCAAGTCCTCCGGCAGCAACATAATCGTCAGTGCGTGTAAAAAATGCAGCTCCGCTTGCCCAGAATATTTCTATTATAGAATCATACTGACCGCTGTCGGTTTCAAGGGTTGAAAATATCCTTCCCCTGCAATACGGAAAACCGTTTTTGTCAATGAAACCACCGGCAGCACCGGCATGTTCAAACTTTTCTTTATCTCTTAATGAAAGAATCTTTGGCTGGATTGCCGCGACATCCGGATTCTCATCAGCAAATTCTATAAGCGGATCAAGCCAGCCATCTGTAACTTCAACATCCGAATTAAGAAGCACAACATATGGTGAAGTTATTTTTCTGATAGCTCTGTTATAACCTTCAGCAAAACCATAATTTTCCTTTAGTCTTATTATCCGGACCTGAGGAAATTCTGTTTCCAGTATATCCAGCGAATCATCATCAGAGCCATTATCGGCAACATATACATCCGAGTCTTCAGTGATCGAATATCTGCACACTGACGGAAGATATTTACGAAGCAAATCTCTTCCGTTCCAGTTCAATATCACTACCGATACCTTTTTCATCAGTCAAATCTGTTTTATCTTTCTAAATACTTTTTTTTAATTTATGAGACTCAATCTTTGGAAAACCAGTTATCATTATTATCCTCGACGGCCACCTTATTGAAATCCGACTCTACCTCTTCAAGAAGAGATTCAAGTTTATCTCTTTCTCCTGCAACCCAAACCACATCACCGGCACAAAACTCCACCGATGGCTCTGGATTCATTATCATTGCGCTTTCCCGCTCTATCCCGATCACAAGACATCGTCCTTTGTCTCTTATTCCGGAATGTGCGATAGCTTTACCGATGAAGTAAGAATGTTCGCCTACATAAAACTGCTCAACACTCATCTCCTTTTTTTCTCCTTTTTTCTCATCAGATACACGTTTTCTTTCATCAATAAATTCACGGAACTTGGTGATCTGCTTATCCGTTCCTGCCACTATTATTTTATCATGAGGATAAAGGCGTTCGTTACCTCCGGGAATATTTATACTGATCTCTCCTCTTACTATCTTTACAACATTTACTCCGGTACTCTGACGGAAATCAAGTTCGTTAAGACACTTTCCGACACTCATAGATTCAGGAAAAACGACAAAATCAGCAAGGTGTATATCTTTAGCCTTAAGGCTTTTGACGACTATGCTTCTTATTGGTGCATTTCTTTCCCTTTCACTTTCACGGGCCGTAAGATTGCGCATAAAATGCCTTTCGAGCTGTATAGACTGCATCTTTATCCATTTGGAATATATATATATCACTATTATAACTACCGACATAAGTATTACTACGGCTAGAGTGATATTAAAAAGCCGGGTGATGATAAACATCACGAATCCAAGACAAAGAAGTATTCTAGCAATTATTATCCCTATAAGCGAGCCCTTATTAAACCTGTTGTCATTCCACAGTTCCACAAATTCTGTAGAATGATTTTTCTTCATCATTATCGCTCTCAGAAACGGTGATATGACAAGAAGAATTATCACAAGAGAAATTATTTTCCCTTTCACTCCGGGAATGAAAGTTATTATTCTCGGTGATACATAACTAAAATACAGGAATGTCAGAAAGGCTGCCGTTATACCGTAAACCGCTACAATCTTAAGAAGCGCCTTTATTAGTCTGTTCCATGTAGACTGATGACTTATTGAGTTAAATCCGGACGCATATTTATCAAGGAAATTTCTAAGCTTGGGTGGCATCTTTCTTTGTACCCATATATCTGTCGGTTCTGCAAGACGTATCATATAAGGAGTTATAAACGTTGTAATAACAGATACTGCAACAACAACAGGATACATATACGGTGCTATCACATTAAGGCTCATACCAAGCGAGGCTATAATGAATGCGAACTCACCGATTTGCATAAGAGAGAATCCACTCTGTATTGCTATTCTTGTAGGCTGACCGGACACAAGAACTCCCAGAGTTGCAAAAAACATCTGTCCAAGCATCACTACAAGTGTTATGATAAGTACAGGAAACCAGTACTCGACAAGAAGCGCAGGTTTAATCATCATCCCTACCGAAACAAAAAATATAGCTCCGAAAAGATCTTTCACAGGTTTTATCAGCTTCTCAATCCTTTCTGCTTCTATAGTCTCTGCTAGTATGGAACCCATTACAAATGCTCCCAATGCAGCCGAAAATCCGGCTACTGATGCCAGAACCACCATACCCAGGCAAAGCCCCAGAGCCACAAGCAGAAATGTCTCATCATTAAGATATTTCTTTATAAGCTTAAGAAATGAAGGAATAAGAAATATTCCCGCTACAAACCAAATCAGAAGATATGATACGAGTTTTACGACAGATGCTACCATTTCACCGCCTTCAAAACTGCGTTTTATCGCTACAGTTGAAAGAAGCACCATTAGTATGACGGCAAGAAGATCCTCTACTATGAGTATTCCGAATACCACATTTGCAAATCTGTGATTCCTTAATCCAAGATCATCGAGAGCCTTAAATACTATGGTTGTCGATGACATTGCAAGCATTCCGCCCAGAAAAAGAGAGTTCATATTACCCCATCCGAGAGCCATACCGGTAAGAAAGCCCATACTCATCATACCGGTCACAATCGTGAGAGCACCGATAAACGAAGTGGCTCCCATTGTAATAAGCTTCTTAAAACTGAACTCCAGTCCAAGTGCGAAAAGAAGGAATATAACACCGATCTCTCCCCACAACTGTATATTGTCAATATCAGAGACAAGGGAATGTTTAAACAGGTTAGGTCCCGCTATCAGTCCTGCAACGATATAGCCCAGCACAAGAGGTTGTTTCAGTAATTTGAACAACAGGGATATTATCCCTGCTGCAATCAGAATTACAGCAAGATCCTGAATCAGGACAGGTAGATGATTCATAAATATTTTTTATTATTGTCAGTGTAAAATTATATAATTCTTTATTATCCGGCTTCACGTGAGATAAATATAAATTCCTGTTCTGACAAAATGTATATATTAAAATAAATATATTAAGCCAACTATTGTTCCCCGATTTCATTATATTTTTTTAAACTGCTAAACAAATAACACACAAAACAGTATATTTATCCGTTATTTTAATAAATAAACCGAAATACCGGAAAATTCCGGTACTTATAAACTATATCGGGATAATTTCATCATATCAGAGTTATGGATTGTAAAAAACAGAAAATGCCGATCGGCGTATTTGATTCCGGTTATGGAGGTCTTACCATTCTGAACAAGATCAGAGAAGCAATGCCGGAATATGATTATATATATTATGGCGATAATGCTCGTGCTCCTTATGGCGGCAGATCATTCGAAGTCGTATATCAGTTTACTCTTCAGGCCGTAAAGCGCCTTTTCGAAATGGGATGCCCTCTTGTAATATTAGCCTGCAATACAGCTTCTGCCAAAGCTCTTCGTTCCATTCAGCAAAAAGATCTGCCTCTTATTGATCCTGAGAAAAGAGTGCTCGGCATCATTCGTCCTACGGTAGAAGTGATAGACAAAATAACAAAAAACAATCATGTCGGTATTTTCGGAACTCCCGGTACCATTGCTTCAAATTCATATCCTCTTGAAATAGCGAAACTGTCACCGGAGATTCACGTTTCTTCTGAAGCGTGCCCTATGTGGGTACCTCTTGTGGAAAATAACGAATTCGAAAACGAAGGTGCGGATTATTTCATAAAAAAGAATATTGATAATCTCATGAATGAAGACAGTGAGATTGACACTGTAATTCTTGGCTGCACTCATTATCCTCTTCTTTTCTCTAAGATCCGTGAATATCTACCCGATAACGTTAATATCATCTCACAGGGCGACATAGTAGCTGAAAGTCTTAAAGATTATCTTAAACGACATCCGGAGATGGACAATCGTCTTAGCAAAAATGGAGAATGCAGATTCTACACCACAGAATCTGAAGATAAATTCAGAGAAATGGCTTCGGTATTTCTTAATCATGATGTCGATGCAAAACATCTTTCAGTCGAATAGTTATCACAAAAACATTGCAAACTGAAACAAAGTCAATTGATTTACATCAAATAAAAAGCATTATTCTGATATTGAAAAGAAATTCGAAGATACAGGATTTCAAAATCACAAATGGTGATACATATATAATCTATATCTTCCTAACAAAAGACCTGAATAGGGAAAATAAAGATTCTTATATAAGAACTTCATTTCTTCTCCATTCAGGTCTTTTGATTAAATTTAATATGTTAACAACAGAGTGTTGTCAATATATTTTAAGATTCAATAATTTCCATATACTATTCCCTTCTTATTCCATTGATATTTTATCGGTTCAAGAGAATTAAGGAAACGATCATAACTTTTATTCTCCTGTTTTGTCCATCCGACTTCTGCAAATGCAGCAATACGCGGATACATAAGTTTTGTGGCATCAGTTATAAAATGAATCCATTCTCCCCACATTTGACATTGAGGTCCGAGAATATATTTAGAATATTCGTCATTAATCCCTTCAGGTATGGGATTGAAACCATAACATTTTTCAAGTGATGTATTTTCATAATCTAAATATGCATAAGAAGAATGAGCATTAACCACACTATAGCCGTTTTCAACAGCCTTGCGAATCATTGAAACATTACCTTGCCAGAAATGAATAACCGAACTACCGCTTAATTTGACATTACTATCTTGTTCTTTATGATAATCATGCACTGATTCCCCGAGTATTTCATTCCAGCCCATCATTCTTCGGCCTTTTTTCTCTATATATTGAGATATCTTGTTCGTAAAATCAACTTGTGCGGCAGCAAAACCGTTATATCCATTTTCCTCAACCCATTTGCTTATTTTCTCGTCATTCTTCCATAAATCAAAATTTACCTCATCACCTCCTATATGTATTACTTTGGAAGGGAATAAGTTCATTGTTTCATCAAGTACATCAAATATGAATTCATAAACTTTAGAATTAGTGATATCCAACGCGGCATCAGTTTTCCCTACACTGCATCTTACTTTATCTTCTGTACCAATAATTCCAAGCCACGGATATGCAGCTATTGCAGCTTGAGTATGTGCAGGCATTTCTATCTCTGGGATAACTGTTATATGTCTTTCAGTAGCATAATCAACAATCTCTTTTATATCATCCTGAGTATAATAGCCTCCATGAGGATTAGGATCAAAACATGGACTATTCCAACTCATACCTGTAGCAGGGTCTTTAATATGTGTACTGTCTCGCCATGCTCCTATTTCCGTCAACAACGGATATTTCTTTATCTCAACTCTCCAGCCGTTATCATCAGTAAGATGCCAGTGGAATATATTCATCTTTAAAATAGCCATTTCATCAAGAGTTTGTTTTATAAACTCCTTACCTCTGAATTGGCGTGAATCATCATGCATAAATCCTCTCCATGAAAAAGCTGGTTTGTCGTTTATCTTTAAACTCGGAACTATATAACTTCCGTCACCTGATAGTCTCATTAACTGAAACATAGTCTGGAAAGCATAAAAAACGCCCGATTTAGTTGAAGCCGAGATATTTATTGAGTTTTGTCCTACCTCCATTTGATATCCTTCCACGGCTATATCTTTATCATAACTAACGATAATATTTCCGTTCCTGGAGTCCTTACAGTTTACATGAAAACGGTCTTTAAAGTTTTGTCTTATTATGTGTGATTCTGATTTGAATCTTGCAGGTAATGATAATGATATATTTGATTTTATCTTATATTCCCCTTCACCTGGTATTACTTCATTTGGATAAGGGATTATTGCATATTGAGAAAACATGCAATGACATAAGCATGATAATAATAAATAAAGATAAATCCTTTTCATATTTATTTTTAAAATATTTTTATTTGTGACTTGTTTTTATAATTCCACACCCATCTCTTCAAATTGAGCTGCTGCATTCAGAAAATGTGCTGTTATCCAGAAAACAGTCCAGTTTTCAGAATATCCGCCACGAAGCTTATATACATCTCTCATATCTCCGCGTTGAGCAAAATTAGTTTGCTGTACCTGTTCCCCCTGACTACCATAAGGATCTGTAAGTTGGAAGCAGCTTCTATACATTACTTTAGAAAACTGTTTTAGGTTTTCATCTTTCAGGTAAACCCCCATTTTATATATATACGGAGTAAAAAAAACTGCAAAAACATCAATATGCTGATTCTGTGGAGAAACTCCGGTCCAACCTGTAGATTTAAAATTATGATCAGCCATTCTGCCTGCAATGATAGGCACATCCCATACATATGCATAGCTTAAAGCTACATCCATGGCATGCTTTGCATTTTTCAGATATTTTGTCTGCCCGAATCGCTCATAAAGTTCAAGAAACCCTTGTAAAGCAGCCAGTGCTCCCTCTTTATCTTCGCAAGTAGCATCAAGAGTACCACCCCAATATGATGCATTATGATAATGTCGATCTATAATCATATCGGCGATTTTAATTGAAGCATATTTATAATTATTGTTCTTAAACAGTTTTGAGGCAATAGCCAGAGGTGCTATATAATAAGCCTCGGCTGTTGATCGGGGTTGCCAGTTTTCTTTTAATATCTCTGCTGATATTCTGTTTGCAGCTTTTTCTAAAAATGCCTCCCATCTTTTTGTATTAAGTTTTTTATTCTTTCTTCCTTTTTCAATAGCCTTGGCAAAGTTATACATTGCCTGACCACATGATACAGGATCTCCACCGGAATATTTATCTCTATTTACATCATAAGAAGTTGCAAATATTCCGTTTTCATAAATCGGATAGGAAGAAAGGAAATCTAAAGATTTTTGAACTACTTCAGTTATGTGATCATCACCAAGTCTGTTTGACAATACCTGTAAAGCATATCCCGGAGAATCAGCCTGTCCGCACCAACCCATTACAATGTCTCGGTTAACCGCTTCATCATGCATATTGAATCCGAGTACATCATTATTTTTTATTATTCTGCTTTTGGCAAATCTATATTTAGTTGTTACAATCTCATCATAAGTAGGAAATCTGTCTGCATAAAAAGGTTTATTAAGAGAAAGACTTGTATGAACAGGGCGTTGAAATCCGGTACCTTGATCTTCGATAGTATAATATTCAATTAAAAACTCTTTCTGTATAATCTGTCCCGGCTCCATATTAATGTAAGCATTTTCATATTTCATCGGTCTTGATTGTAAGGCTTTTACAACAGAGTGTTGTCTATTATATCCTACGTATCCACTATAAAGCACCAGTTCGGAATGTTCCTTTTTTGCTTCTACGCCTAATGACCACCATTGATCTGTAATGACAGCTCCTCGAATAGGTGAAGGGATAGTATGTATTGCCGCTGCATATTTATTATCCGAATTTTCCAACATTGCAAAAGGCATAGGGTAGCGATGCTCCTCAAATACAGCAAACTCTCCTTCTGTTCCGTTGAAAACAGGTACAATATTTGAGTTTATTCTAGCTCCATTGCTGTTTCCGTAGAATAGAATCCCCGGAAGAAACACATTTTGTTTTATGCCATCGGTTTTAAAACGAACTGAAAGAGTTACATCTTTTAAAGTATCTTTTCCTGTCCATTCATATCTCCTGATACATTTTACAAGTCCTTCGGATATCTGTTTATATGAATCTCTCAAAAGAAGCATTCCGTCATTTATCGGTAACTCTCCTTTCAGAATAGTCCAGTTGCCTGAGTTTTCTACACTGTAAGCATCTGTATGAATATAATTTACCGGCTTTTCACCATCCCACCCTGTAGCAACCGACCATAATCCTTCCTCAGGAGCTGAAACTATCAGCTTCTCTGAACTTTTGAAAATAAGTCGGTTATTCTCAATTGAAAACTGTCCATTAACCACAACTGTGATAAATGATATTATGCATAATATGATTCCTTTTTTCATTATCTCCTTTATTTAATTAATGCTACAGTTCTCTGGGTTTGATAAAAAATAATCAAAATGGTTATCTCTGTCGCTTATCAGTGTTCCATTTTTCAACTCCAGTGGTGCAACCTGAATTAAAGAACGGCGTCTGTCAAATGGAACTATTCCGTTTTCCATTGCTTCGTCTTCTGTATGAGTTTTTCTTCCTGGATGTGTGAAATAAAAGACATAAGCTTTATCATCTAAGACAATTACATCACCATGGGCTCCCTGCGGGCCATCGTCTTTCCTATTGCTGGCATTATCACGCGATTCCAATCGGCGTGCCGTAACAATAATAAGCAACTCCTGCAGCTTCCAGGTTTGCTCTTCGCTGTGTGTACAGCATCCACCAACATTTTTCTTCACGGTTCCAAATTAGAACAGGATCTGCAGCTCCGTCTGTTACTGGATCTCTGTATAAAGGAGCAGGTGCTGTCATGTTTTTTGCCTCAACTAAATTTGAGGCAAGAAAAAATAGTATTATTAACGAAATGATTAATATGTTTGTTTTCATGTTTTTATTTATCAGGCATTATAAAAAGCGTAATAATGAGAATCTTTAATTATACATATCCCGGTCAGAATTATGAGCCTCAAAAATGCATAAAAACATAATATGATATATTTAATATTTCGTCAAAAGATATTTATTTTTCATCATTTTGTATGAATCGCATAAATTCAATCACATTTGACAACCTCAAATACAATGTGTTATCAATTATGACGAATTTTATCAGAAAAATATAGAAATACTTTATTCTATGTATGCACTAATGTTTTAACTTCTCAAAAATACTCTTCGTATATTGAGCATCTTTAGAATTGAAAATTATCTTTTTTCCGTTATCTGTCTGAATAAATAAATACGGAGAACCCGGTACATTTACGAAAAGACGGCAGCTTCCGAGGTCATCAAGAAGAAACTCCCCTTTCATTATATTACCCAGTCCCAATCCATTGGTGCGTAGTTTGATACGGGGTAAAGAACTGATAAGTTTCACTTCACTGATTTTTTCTTTATCAACAGTCATGCCATATAACCCGGTAAATTTAATCTCGTTATCAGTAATATCGACTTGTGTAGGCCGAGCGCTCATTATAAGAAATGAAGTAACAAGAATTATTATTCCTCCGATAAAAATAACAGGAAATGACTTCTTGAATCTGCTTTGTTTATTTTTGTCATATTTTCTTGTTATAATACTGAGTATCAATACCCCTATAAGCAATGGATATATAACAGAAAGAATCGTTAAAATATATAGACCTGAAAAATAAAACAGAAAGGTAAGAACGATAGTTATAAGACCTATATATGTCATACCCTTCTTATAAATCGATGCAATAGATTTTATATCCACATTTCTCTTTTTCTCAATTGTCATCGTATTATATCCCGCCAGTGAATCAGGATATTTGTTTATAAAGAATCCTATGCCGATAATGAATAAGCTATAAAATAAACTGAATATTAACATGGTATAAAGATTTGGTTCGAACCAAATATAGAATTTTATTTACATAAAAATAAATTTATTAGTCATATTTATAAGAAAGGAATTCACTTAATAAAAGTCAATCCGGTAATAGAAAATCTTCAAAATTATCCTGGTGAATACCTTAAATTCATGAAAATATATTACAGAAAAAGAGGATACTGCAAACATGTATTCCGCAATATCCTCTAAAAATTTCATCCAACAGTTCAACAAGAAATCGGTGATTTTAACCTTTTATTTATTCCCATCCACCAACTCTTCAATATTCTTCATCGTAAAACTACCGTTAAGTTGAATAAGTGAACAGTCTCCTTTTGAATCGGCAATCATAATAAGCTCTTTAATAATATCTTTATTATTTTTCTTCAGATAGAAATCGACTTTAGAACTGTCGTCATTTATCTTCATCAATAATTCATAGCTTTTATCTTTCCTTAGTTTTTCTATATCGGCTGCAAGTTCCTTTCTCTGCTCCTGTTTATCTGTCGTTACTACAATAAAAGATTCGATACCAGCCATCATTGAAGTGAAATTTACATCACTCACATTAGCTGCCGGGAAAGACCGGAACATCGCTCCCGAAATATATACTGTAGTAAACCCCTTTTTATCCTGATATTTCTCCGCCAGTGTCTGAGCCGACAGTGATGCGACACTCAGCATCATGATAAACAAAATTATAAGATTTTTAAGTCTCATATTATAACTGTTTTTATCTCTTTTTACTCTATTATTTTATTATCTCCAAGCACCGACTTTACCTTCTGAATATTCATTTCAGTCAGCTCCATTCCGGCCATTCCCTTTTTCAGATTTCCTGAAACAAGAGCAAGAATTTTTTCCGCCTCCATATAGGCCTCCTGAGGATCTGTAAATGTCTCTCTTGGTCCCGAACTTTTTGCATTCAATATATTCAGACCTATACAGAAAAGAATAATAACAGATGCTGCTACCGAATAATTGCGTATAAAATGAATATGATTTCTGATATACATTTTCAGTCCGCTGTTTTTCTTTTTCCCGGAAGCAGCACATTCATCTATAAGATCGGAAAGCGTACTTTTAAGATCTGCGGGAACCGAAATCTTTTCAACTGAACTATAAAGAGAAAGAAAAATCTCCTTATCGTCAGTCATATCTGATGGTACATCCTCTGAAGAAAAAAACTCTGCAAGAGCCCTCTCCTCCTTCAATGAAGATTTCCCGTCATAAAACCTGTCAAGTAATATTTTTATTTCAGTTAAGTTCATTTTCAAAAATCTTTTCGAATTGTTCTTTTATCTTTTTTCTCGCTCTCGATAATATAGTACGAATATTCACCGCACTCATGCCTGTAAGACTGACAATCTCTTCTATCGAACATTCGGAATAATGTCTGAGCTTTATTATCTCTTTCTGCTGATCCGGAAGTCTGTCTATCAGCGTTCCGACAATTCTGCCACTCTCATTTTCTATCATCCTGTTCAGGGCATCCGGTTCAGGACTCTCCTCTGAAACGTTCTTTGCCGCTTCATCACCTGGTTTATCATTCTCATTTCTTACTCTTGCCGATTTAAGATAATCAAGTGAGAGATTTTTCACCATTCTGATACAGAATGCTTCATAATTATCTATAGCGGCAAGCTTATCCCTTATTTCCCATAGTTTCAGGAATGTATCCTGCACTATATCTTTTGCCTCATCATCATTTTTAACCAGAGATCTCGATATTCTGAAAAGTTTGTCAGCCAAAGGAAGTAATAATCGTTTAAATTCCTCTGCCTCCATATTTTTATACGGTCATAATGATTTGATTATTTACCCAAGGAAAGAACGGATTTAAAATTTCCGTTGATATCTTCAGGTTTTATTTTGCCTTTAATATTTACTAATGCAGTCTCATTATTTTCATAAACAAGAACTACAAGATTACTAATATAATCATCTTTTGTATCAATATAGATTTTCACGTTGGAATCATCTTCATTTACAGAAACCACAGGCTGCATATTTTTCTTTTTTAAAGCTGCTGTCACATCATCTTTAAATCGGTTTATGGTCTTTTCTGACGCGGAATTCTTTTTCAGTGTAATTACAGACAGACTGTTGATATCCATATCCATACCCTGAGCTTTCAGAACAGGTTTAAACATCGTCATCATAAAAGAGTCCAGATCTACGACTTCAACACCTTTTTCATCCTTATACTTACTGATGACAGGTGATATAGTTTCAGCCGATATGGTTATAGTAACAAAAAGCAACATCAGGATTGCGGCATATTTTTTCATCTTGTTTTATTTTTAGTGTTCAACAATTATTTAAACGCGTTCATATACAGAGACGACATAATAATAAATTTGTTACAGCTGTTCCATACTTTTTTATTAAATGCTTTCTACCAATATATGATATTTGTCGCATTTCTGAGAATCTTTTTGTTTGAGAGTGTGTTATATAAGCATGATTAATAATTCAGACACATTAAAAAAGAAGGCTATCGCATTCATTCTTCTTATAAGTTTATCCAGTCTTTTTTCCGACATGACACATGCAGGTGCAAAAAGCGTATATGGTGCATTTCTGAGCCTGCTCGGAGCTTCAGCTCCTGCCATAGGATTTATTAGTGGAATGGCACAACTTGCAGCTCACGGACTCAGTATAATAACAGGATATATAGTTGATAAAAAGAAGAATTACTGGACCATGTTTATACTTGGTTACATGTTCAGTCTGATATCAATACCTGCTCTTGCACTTATCTCCGATCATGGCTGGATACTGGCGGGAGGCCTTATAATTATTGAAAGAATAGGCAAGGCATGCTGGCAGCCATCCAGAAATACTCTTATATCATTCGCTTCATCAGGAATTGGCAGTGGTAAATCATTTTCCATATTAAGCTCATTCAATAAGTTCGGTGCATGTCTTGGACCGCTTATATTATTTCTTGTACTTCTGTTCAGACATGATTCTCCGCTTGCAGACCGCTATCATATTTGTTTTCTTATCCTTGGTATCCCGGCTATAGTCGCTCTTCTTCTGACGTTCCTGGCAAAAAAGAGATTCGGAAATCCAGAACAATTTGAGTCTCAAAAGGAAGAAAACAGATCACTTCTGCAATCTTCCCGTATCTTTCTTTTATTCGGTGCTGGAATATTCCTGTTCGGTCTGGGTCTTTTTGATTTTCCTCTTATTACAATGCATCTTGCTAAAAATAAAGCTATCGGTACAGAATATCTACCTTTATTCTTCTCAGGTTCAATGTTTGTAGCATCTGTCGCGGCTCTGTATTTCGGACGATTATTCGATAAGGCAGGACTTCGCTCACTGGCTATATCAACATTCATATCTTCACCTTTTGCTTTTTTTATCTTTACAGGTAATAATATATGGATGATAATGTTAGGTATACTTATCTGGGGTCTAGGAATCGGTTCTCTTGAAACGATAATAAAATCAGAGGTGACACAACTTGTTTCCAAACAAAACCGGTCCAAAAGTTTCGGTATCATCAATCTGTTTTTCGGAGTAGCTTTGTTTGCAGGCAGCTGGCTTTGCGGAATTTTCTATGATATATCATTTTATCTGCTTATAATATTCTCCTTCTTAACCCAATTTCTAGCAGCGGTCCTTTTTACAATATGCAGGCGGATGAACGCTAAAAACTAGAATTGTTGATGTAGAGAAAAATAATTCTTTAATATAATATTTTCACCCCCTGTTATTGTTTTTTTATTTATTTTATTAAATTTACCGCCTGTTACACATTTCTAACATATTAACCAAAATAAAATACAAGAATAAAGAACACGAAAATACACATTGAAAACAAAACACTTACACACGATCATATTATTAATTCAATAAGAAATACACACAGTTTAATTTTAATAATTTATACATAATCCATGTTATGCTGCATCTATAATGCAATTTAACATAACTCATGATAATACACAGAAAAACGACTCATTCAATCTAACTTATTTTACCCGGATATCATATGTCCGGAGTGAATGTTCACATATAAGCAATATTTAAATTCTTATTATTAACTTTAAATTTCACAATCATGTATTTACAGAATCTAGTGAAAAGGACATCTACAGCATTGTCTTTTAGTATGTTGTCTATGGTAGCTTTTGCACAGGATATCCAGGTAAAAGGTACGATCTTTGACAATACAGGTGAACCTGTGATAGGTGCGAATGTATTGGTAGATGGTACTACTAATGGTGTTATCAGTGATATCGATGGCAACTTTATACTAAGCAACGTTCCGTCTGACGGAAAACTTAAAGTATCTTTTATCGGATACGAATCTCAGATTATCAATGTTTCAAATCAATCCGTAATTAACGTAACACTGAAAGATAATACTCAACTTATAGAGGAAGTAGTAGTGGTCGGTTATGGCACGATGAGAAAGAAAGATCTTACAGGTTCCGTTGTTCAGATTAATCCAAGTAAGATAGCAGATCAGAATCCTGTATCGGTACAGGATATCCTTAGGGGAACTCCAGGTTTACAGATTGGCTATGACGCATCGGCTAAGGGAAGTGGCGCATCTATACAACTTAGAGGACAGAACTCTCTTTACACTGACGGAGGGCATAACTCTCCTCTTATCATCCTTGACGGTATGGCATTCTTCGGAGAACTGTCGGAAATCAATCCTGATGACGTTGCTCAGATCGACGTTTTAAAAGACG
>CAMTON010000040.1 GCA_947074105.1 uncultured Bacteroidales bacterium | reverse complement strand
ATAAATAAACAATAAGTCTTGTTGTTTTCGTTTATTTTTGCAAAAATAGAATAATAAGCAATTAGAAAATAATATAGATGAAGCTATTTTCAACTCAAGATATAAAAGAGATAGATAAAAGGACAATAAAAGATCAGGGTATAAAATCTATTGATCTTATGGAACGTGCCGCTATTGCTTGCTCTGATGAGATTATGGCAAGATGGGATTTAAGTACCAATATCGTATTATTTGCCGGACCGGGAAATAACGGAGGCGATACACTTGCCATAGCCCGTATTCTTCATGAAAACGGTTATAAAACTGATACATATCTTTTTAATCCGAAGCATCGTCTCTCTGAAGATTGTCAGATAAATAAAGAGCGTCTTTTGCAAATCGGAGATATTTCATTTCATGAAATTACACAGGGGTTTGAACCGCCTTTCTTGTCGAATAATGTGCTTGTGGTAGACGGGATATTCGGGTCAGGACTAAATGCTCCGTGCGACGGAGGTTTTGCTTCCGTGATTCAGTATATTAATGGGGGAGAAGCACAAGTAGTGTCAATAGATATTCCTTCAGGACTTTTCGGAGAGGATAATTCAAATAATATTCCACGAAATATAATAAAAGCCAACCTGACTCTTACATTTGATTTTCCTAAGTTGTCAATGCTTTTTGCCGAAAATGAAAAATATACCGGTGAAGTGGTGATAATGGAAATAAACCTAAGTCAGAGTGCTAAAGCCGAGATTCCATCATCATATTTTATGACGGAAAGATCGGATGTTAAGAAGTTTATAAATAAAAGGAATAAATTTGCCCATAAAGGAATATTTGGAAAAGCGTTTCTTGTGGCCGGAAGTTACGGAATGATGGGAGCTGCTGTTCTGTCGGCAAAAGCCTGTGCTCATACTGGTGCTGGTGTGACTTATGTCCACGGTCCTGATGCCGGATGTTCGGTAATGCAGATATCAGTTCCGGAAGTCATATATAAAGCAGATAAGAATCCAAAAATAATCACAGTAGTTGGAGATACTAAGGATTATACGGCAGTTGGTATAGGACCAGGAATAGGTACAGACCCGAATACAGCCTGGGCAGTGCGTACCGTGCTTAAAGATCTTAAGCGCCCTTGTGTGATTGATGCTGACGGTCTTAATATTATTGCTTCAACAAGCGAACTTATCAACTCTGTACCGCCTAACAGTATTCTTACACCTCATCCTAAAGAGTTTGAACGTCTTTTCGGAAAAACGAACAATAGTTACGAAAGGTTGAAGAAGGCTATTCAGATGGCAGTGAAATATAGTGTCATCATTGTTCTTAAAGGTGCTTATACTGCAGTATGTCTGCCCTCAGGAGCTGTTCATTTCAATTCAACGGGTAATCCGGGAATGGCTACAGCAGGAAGCGGTGATGTATTGACAGGTATGATTTTATCTTTGCTGGCTCAAAATTATCTGCCGGAACATGCCGCAATATTAGGTGTGTTTCTGCATGGATTTGCAGGAGATATAGCATTACCGCAGACATCTGAGCAGTCGATGCAGGCTTCCGATATAATAAAACAGATAGCTACGGCTTATCGTCAGCTGAAAATTTAATGTTATTATTTTCCGGATTTAATAAAATCATATCTGATATGCTTTTGTCCGGCCTGATATAAACTCATTATTATATATCAATATATGAAAAAATATTTTTTATCGTTTCTGGCTTTTGTTGCACTTTCGGTATCCGCTCAGGAAGCAGTAAAGATTACAGCCGGTAAAATCAATGATTTCGGTCTTGCTTATAACCTGCCGACAACAATGGCAGAGGTTCGGCTGCATATAACTAAGACAGATAAGAAAGCCGGACCTTACTATAAGTATGCTCAGAAGTATCTTGGAGTTCAGGATGTGATAGCTGAAGATGCGGTAATATATACTATTGATAATATTGAAATCGTAGAAAAGGGTATTGCTGATCCTGAATATGCTTATCTTGTGAAATTCAGAGCCGGTACGACACCTTCGATATTTCTTTCAAAAGAGGGTACTCTTATGTCGGTAAACGTAGAGCCTGAAACCGGAAATACCGGCAGCGTTCAGACTACTGCGCAGAGTTCATCTTCCGCAAAACGTCCTGCTTATTCGGTTCTTAATGAGGAGCAGCTTTCTGCGGGATCTACGGCTAAAATGGCTGAGAGTGCGGCAAAACAGATTTACAGATTAAGAGAAAGCCGAATTAATATAGCAACAGGAGATGTAGATCATCTGCCTGCAGATGCCGAATCATACCGTATGATTATGAAACAGCATGATGATCAGGAAGCTGCTCTTACTGAGATGTTTCTTGGTACGTCAGATAGTCAGAGTTATGTGGAAACGATAAGATTCGATCCTTCTACAAGTACAGGGAAGGAAGTGTTATTCAGATTTTCTTCAAAACTGGGATTACTTGAAAAAGATAATCTTGCAGGAGAACCTTACACCATAAAAGTTGATATTCTTGAAGATCTCAGACCGGAAGAAGCTCAGGCTAAGAAGGGTGCTAAAAATAAAGAAAAAGGTATCGCTTATGTTACACCGGGGAAAGTGGCAGTTTCATTGATTTATAATAATAAGAAATTAAAGAATTCTGTGCTTCAGATCTCGCAGCTTGGTGATATCAAACAGCTTCCGGCAAATATATTTGATGATAAGAAGGCTCCTGCTAAAGCAACATTCAATCCGGATACAGGAGCATTGATCAATCTTACTCAATAATATATAAGATATATATTCCTGAAAAGTAAAGGCGGTTACGAACTGAATAATCAGTGTTCGTAACCGCCTTTATATTTATATTCTCTTTAGTTTAGAGAGAAGGAAGACTCATACCCTGTAGCTTTCGGTAAAGATCGAGAGCATATATATCCGTCATACCGGATATATAATCAAGAATAGCCATTACCTGTCCGTATTTTGATTGAGCTTCGACTTCATATTGATCAGGTATTCTGTCAAGAAGAAGTTTTGAATATGATTTCTCCGGATGATTTACCGCATCGATAAATTTGTCAAGAAGGAATGAGATAATCTGATAACCGGCAATTTCGATGTCAACCACATCAGAAGATTTATAAAGACGTGTCATTGCAACTTTCGAACATGCCTTATATGCTTTATTCGGAATATCCGCTATAAGTTTAATAAGAGGTTTATCAAGTTTTCCGTCAAGAAGAAGAGATTCATTTTCTACAAATACTTTTGAACATTCGTCAACCAGAAGTCCTATTACAGAAGAGCGCAGGTAAGCAATCTGTTCGTTTATATCTGTAACGATATCAAATGTCTTTCTCATCTTAACCTGTCTTTCAGGTGTAAAGAAATTAAGAAAAAGAGAAATTGTCTCGTCATCATTAAGCAGCTTGAGCTTGTGTGCGTCTTCTATATCCATTATCTGATAGCATATATCGTCTGCTGCTTCTACAAGATAGACAAGAGGATGACGGCAATATTTGCCTTCATCTTTTTTTATAAGATTAAGTTCCGTGGCTATTTTGTCGAAAGTTTCATGTTCAGACATGAAAAAGCCGAATTTAAGCTTGTTGCCTGCGTAAGTTGAAGCATAAGGATACTTTACAATAGAAGCAAGTGTGGAATAGGTAAGGACATATCCTCCGTCACGTCTTCCGTTGAATTTATGAGTCAAAAGGCGGAATGAATTGGCATTTCCTTCAAAATGTGTAAGGTCGTCCCATTCCTGAGCACACATAAATTCGCGAAGCTTTGTTCCTGATCCTTCGGAAAAATAGGCAGAGATCGCTTTTTCTCCGGAATGGCCGAATGGCGGATTTCCAAGATCATGCGCAAGACAGGCTGCGGCTACAATAGCTCCGATTTCCTGTAATTTGTCATTCCATGATTCGCGGGAATATTTTTCTTTTAACTGAGAATATACATTGTTGCCGAGAGATCGTCCGACACTGGCAACCTCAAGACTATGTGTAAGTCGGTTGTGTACGAAAACGCTGCCCGGCAGAGGGAAGACCTGAGTCTTGTTTTGCAGTCTTCTGAAAGGAGAGGAAAATATCAGGCGGTCATAATCCCGCTGAAAATTAGATCTTGCATCTTTTTTTTCGTCATATTTTTCAAGACCTAAACGGATAGTGGATAATAATGAATTCCAATCCATTTTTTGATTATCGTTCATATTATATGAATTTCTAAACTTGTGAAGTACTTTGTTATAAACGAAGCCGTGAATATCCGTTTCAAAACATCTTAAAACACGGTTTCGAAGAGGGCAAATGTAATCAAAAGAAATATATATGTGTTTAAAAATTAAAACATAATGGCTCTTTCAAGCCTTTTCGTTATTTTCGCATTTGTATAATAAATATGTAAAAATGAAAGTTAAAATAGTAAATAAGTCAAAACATCAGTTGCCTGAATACGCAACATCTCTTTCTGCCGGAATGGATTTAAGAGCGAATATTATAAAACCTATTATCCTTAAACCGTTTGAAAGAGTTCTTGTTCCGACAGGCCTTTTTATAGAACTGCCTCAGGGCTATGAAGCTCAGATCAGACCACGCAGCGGTTTGGCTTATAAAGCAGGTATTACAGTACTGAATTCTCCGGGTACCATAGATGCCGATTACAGAGGAGAGATAAAGGTTATCCTTATAAATTTATCTCAGCAGAACTTTGTTATCAATAACGGAGAAAGAATATGTCAGATGGTTGTGGCGCCTCATTCGACAGTTGAGTGGGATGCCGTAGAGTCACTTGAAGACTCAGTAAGAGGAGATGGTGGTTTCGGTCACACAGGAAAACATTAATATCGGCAGTTTAAATTAATATATTGTTTTTTTGAATAAGTAAACAGTATATTTATAAAGAGATAATAATCGGAACTTTAATATTTACGTATGATATTAAAGTTCCATATAAGTTAATTTGCAGAACAACGGAGAGCTGATGAGAAAAATAGGTTATATAAT
Organism: uncultured Bacteroidales bacterium; assembly: GCA_947074105.1. GTDB lineage: Bacteria > Bacteroidota > Bacteroidia > Bacteroidales > JAUNSR01 > JAUNSR01. Next base: position 22,564 of record CAMTON010000040.1, on the reverse strand, counting down.
CAGTTTTATTTTTACGATAGTTTTATGCTCGTGTTCAACCGGAAAGAAATCATTGACAAGAGAGGATGAGATCGCCCTGGATATGCAGCAGCGGAAATTCAATTATTTCTTTTTGGAAGGAGTAAGACAAAAGCAATTAAACAATCATGATGCGGCCTTCGATCTGTATCGGAAAGCTTTGTCTGCCGATACTGCAAATGCTCAGGTCAGATATGAACTTGCAAATTATTATCTGAGACTAGGACGTCCCGTTGTGGCTCTTGATTATCTTGAACGAGCTTATAATAAGGATAAAAAGAACTTTTGGTATGCAATGACTCTTGCCGGTCTTTATCAGAATCTTAATAGAGATGAGGATGCGGTCAATATCTATCGTTCAATGGCAGATATTTATCCGGGAAAACCGGAAATCAATTATGCTTTATCTGATGCTTATTCCAAAACAGGGGAATATCGTTCGGCTATTGATGCCCTTAATCTTCTGGAAGAGAATATAGGAATGATGCAGGAGATTTCGATAGAGAAGTTTAAAAACTATTATGCTCTCGAGGAGCCGGATAGTGCGTTTATGGAAATACGTAATCTAATCAGTAATTATCCTACTCTTATAGAGTATAAGATTCTTCTGGGTGACCTTTATCTTAACATGGGTATGCTTGAGGAGGCTAATGCTGCTTACGAAGAAGCGATGAAAGACGAACCGGATAATGCTTATCTTCTTCTTTCCCGTTCAGATTATTTTAACAGGATAGGCGATATTGCTGCCTCTAATGCTCTTCTGACAAGTGCTCTTACAAATGAGAAACTTGATGTACAGACAAAAGAAAAACTTCTTACTAATTATCTTCAGACTCTCATTCAGAAAAAGGAGAGTCTTGAACATGGAGATTCTCTTTTTACTATTGTTATAGAACAGCACCCACAGGAACCTTCGCTAAAGGATCTTTACTCGGAACTTCTTATTTTTACTGATCGACCAGAGCTGGCACGCGAACAGATTAGTTATGCGGTAGATCTGAATCCTAATGAGAAGAAATACTGGTTACGACTTATCGGTCTTGATATTAATGATAAGAAATATGATAATGTCATAAAGGAAACCAATCGTGCTATGGAATATCTTCCTTCGCTGCCCGAACTTTATTTATATCAGGGAGTAGCTTATTCTCTTCAGAATAAAAGTGATGAGGCATTAAAGGTTTATAAGGAAGGAATCGATAAGATAGAAAAAAATAATGTCAAGATGATCTCGGTTTTTTGGGGTCAGATTGGCGATATATATCATAAAAAAGGAAATATTCCGGAAGCTTATTTTGCTTATGATGAAGCTCTGAAATATGACGATAAGAATATTTCGGTGCTGAATAACTACAGCTATTTTCTTTCACTGGATAAATCGGATCTTAGCAAAGCGGAAAGAATGGCAGCTCAGGCAGTAAAAGTTGAACCTGACAATGCTACTTTCCTTGATACTTATGCATGGATATTCTTTCAGCAGGGAAATTATTCTCTGGCAAAATTTTATATCGAAAGTGCTCTTGAAAAAGAAATAGAGGAAAATGCAGAAATGCTGGATCATTACGGAGATATTCTTTTCAAACTTGGTGAAGAAGAAAAAGCTCTTGAGCAATGGGAAAAAGCTTATGATGTCGCCAAAGATGAGAAAGATAGTAATGTGGACTTAAAACTGATTAAAAAGAAAATAGCCAACAAGAAATATTATGAAAAATAATAATCACGATATATTTTTTTCTAAATTCCGAATTCTCATATCATTTATCGTGATCTTGATGCTCTCTTTCTCATCCTGTAAAAAGAAGAAGGAGATGGTTTCGCCCGTATATAGAAGTGAGAAAGTAAAAATAGAAGATAAAATTCTTAATTCTCTGACTGATTTTGAAACATTTCAGGCAAAGACGTCGGTAAACTTTAATGACGGGAAAAAAGATATGTCTGTCGGTGCACAGATTAAAATCTTTAAGAATTCTAAGATTCAGATTTCAGTACAACCATTTCTCGGTATTGAGCTTTTCAAACTTGAAATAACAAACGACTCTATTAAAGTAGTCGATAAAATAAATAAAAGATATATGGCAGAACCATACAGTCAGTATAATGCACTTCTGCCTGTACCTATAGGAGTCTCTATCTTTGAATCATTATTCCTGAATAATATATTTGTTCCGGGTGAGGGTGATTTTACAATGAATGACTATAATAAGTTTAAATGGACAAAATCTTCACATGGCGAGCTTACAGGAGATTTTATTAAGTCTTCACTATTTAATCTTTCATTTAATCTGAATAATAATTCTCATCTTTCTTCGACTGTAATGTCAGTGGGTGGCGGTTCCCATAAGTTAGACTGGAAATATTCCAATTTTCAGAATCTTGAAGGGATAGAATTCCCATTTACTGAAGATATTGTTTATACAGGAGGGAAAAAGAAAGTAACTGTTCAGGTTAAATATCAGAAGATAGAATTAAACAAAAATATAAGCGATAAATTTGATATTCCACGCTCATATAAGAAAATGACGCCTGCTCAGATACTTGAGATGCTTTTAAAATAATCACAATTCAGCGAGATTCAACATATATATATTATACCTGTAATTCTTATAATGATAAGATATTAAATTGTACACAAGGGTATCAGATATGCTTATGACAAATAGTTACACTCAATTATGAAATTAAAATCAATATTAGTTATTGTCTTTTCATCATTAATACTTTTTATAACCGCCCAGGATTCGAAAAAGAAAAGCGAACTTGAGCGACTGAAGCGTGCAGCACACGAAAAGATAGCAGAAACAAATCGCCTGTTGAGTGAAACTAACAAAAGTGCCGTTTCTTCTCTTAACGCATTGAATCTGCTTAATGAAGAGATTTCTATGCGACGTACTCTGATACAGACTCTGAATAATGAAATATCTCTTCTTGATAAAGAGCATTCAACTATAAGCAAGGATATTGTCACGCTTGAAAAAGATCTTCAGGTGAAAAAGACTAAATACGGAGAGGCTATGCGTAATATTTACAGCAAACGTTCCGGTATTGATGAAGTTGTCTTTGTTTTATCTGCCCAATCTTTTACTCAGACATGGCGCAGAATGAGATATCTTAAAGAATATTCTGACTGGCGTAAACGTCAGGCTCATGAAATAACGCTGAAGCAAAGCGAACTTATAGCCAAGAAGTCTGATCTTCAGAAAAAGAAAACTGAAAAGGAAAAGGTTATGACAGAGCGTAAGACAGAAGCTAATGATCTGAAAGAAAAAGAAAAAAAGCAACAGACTCTTATCTCCGGTCTTCAGAAGAAAAAGAAACAGCTTGAATCGGAACTTAAAAAGCAACGGCAGACAGCTCAGAATCTGGATAAACAGATTCAGCGATTAATCGAAGAAGAAGCAAGGAAGTCTGCAGCTAAAAAGAATACTCAGCCTCCAGCAGTAAAAGGAGGATATGCAATGACTAAAGAAGAGTCGGTTCTTTCCGGTTCTTTTGAAAAAAATAAAGGTAAACTTCCGTTTCCTGTGAATTCAGGAGGCGTCATTGTCGGGAAATTCGGTTCTCAGCAGCATCCACAACTTAAGCATGTCGTTACCAATAATAGCGGAATTGAAATCAGAGCGAAATCGGGAGCGGAAGCAAGATCTGTTTATGACGGTGAAATCGTCAAAGTCATCATACTTCCCGGAGCTAACAGTGCTATCATTGCACGACACGGGAATTATATGACAGTTTACTCCAATCTTTCTCAGGTTTATGTAAAAGCTGGTGATAAAGTTTCGACTCGTCAGTCACTTGGTAAGATATTTACTGATGATGACGGAAAAGGAGAAACAAAAATGCAGTTTCAGATCTGGAAAGAATCGACAAAGCTTAATCCGGAACACTGGATAGTCAAGTAGAGAGAAAGAAATTTTTATGGAAAAAATAATAGAGCTTCCTAAAATCTGTGATATAAGGGGCAATCTTTCTTTTATAGAAAGTCTTAATCATATACCATTTGAAATAAAACGGGCATACTGGATTTATGATGTTCCGGGAGGGGAGGAACGTGGTGCTCATGCTTTCAGAACTCAGCATGAATTCATTGTTGCCCTTTCGGGTAGTTTCGACGTAGTACTTAATGATGGAGAAAAAACTTCACGTTATCATCTTAACCGATCTTATAAAGGTATATACGTACCACCTATGACCTGGCGCTGTCTTGATAATTTTTCCACTAACTCACTTTGCTTTGTCTTAAGCTCCGAAAAATTCGATCCGTCCGATTATATTGAAGATTTTAATCTTTTTACCGAAGAGCTTAATGAAAAAGATATAATCAGTATAAGATCACTTATAAATACAGAGAAGGACAGACATATAATCTCTGATATTTCAGTATCACCTGTTATTCTTAATGAATGTTTCAGATCTTCATCTGTAAATGACTGTGAAGAATATCTGCTTCCCCAGATTCATAATATTGCGGGCAATCTTACTGCTCTTAACAATAACGATGATATTCCATTTTCAATAAAGCGTGCATACTATCTTTATGATGTTCCTGCGGGAGCTGAAAGAGGAGGTCATGCCCATAAAAATCTCTATCAGTTTGTTATTGCTGCCGGAGGAAGTTTCGATGTAGTAATAGATGACGGAGAAAACCGAAGAACGGTGCGCCTTGACCGTCCCAACTGGGCACTGATGATTGTGCCGGGAATATGGCGAGAGGTAATCAACTTTTCAGGAGGAGCGATATGTATGGTACTTGCCTCAGAAATATATATAGAAGATGACTATATAAGGGAATACAATGATTTTAAAAAACTGAAAGATGAAGATCATACTTTATGATATACAATATAAGGAGTTATGGGATTCTTTTATAGATACCTCAAAAAACGGGACATTTCTTCATAAACGTGATTATATGGAATATCACAGTGACCGTTTCCGGGATTTCTCTCTTATAATATTTGATGATAATGAATCTGTTGCCGCACTTCTGCCGGCTAATATCGCAGATGATAAAGTATATTCCCACCGCGGGCTTACTTACGGAGGCCTTATTCTGACATCTGATATCAGCCTGATAACAGTAAAAAAAATATTTGAGGATTTAAAGATGTTTTTTGCAGGACGGGGAGTAACTACATTCTATTATAAAGCAATACCTTCTGTCTATCATAAGATTCCTTCCGATGAGGATATTTACTCTCTTTTTTGTATCGGGGCTTGTATTACAGACAGAAAAGCATCCAGTGCAATCCTTCAGGGCGATAAGCTCAGGATTAACAACAGTCGCCGTAAAGGTGTAAAACGAGCTGTCAACCACGGAATAAAGCTTAGTGAAGATCCTGATATAGATGCATTCTGGACATTATTAGGCGAAAATCTTAACTCCCGATTTGATGTGGATCCGGTTCATACTACGGAAGAAATAAAAAAACTTAAGGCCTCATTTCCCGAAAATATAATACTTCATACAGCTGAACTTGAAGGAGAAACAATAGCAGGAGTATTAGTTTATCTGACGGAAACCTGTGCTCATGCCCAATACACTTCAGCATCTCCTAAAGGAAAAAAGATAAATGCGGTAGATTTTCTTTACGAAACTCTTATAAACAAGATCTATACGGATAAAAGATGGTTTGACTTCGGTGTCTCAACTGAGCCATACGATTGTAAAATTCTTAATGAAGGACTTCTTTCTCAGAAAGAAAGTTTCGGGGCAAGAACAATAGTATACGATACTTATGAAATTAAAACCCTATGACCGGTTATGGAGAAAAAAATAATAAAATACAGTGACCTTAAGAAGATAAACGATACTTATGAGCCGGCTGTTTCCGATGCCCTAAGGAGAGTTATTGATTCCGGATGGTATATCCTGGGAAAAGAAGACAAAAACTTTGAATCTGAGTTCGCTTCATATTGCGGTACTGATTACTGCATAGGAGTCGGCAATGGTCTTGATGCTCTGTCTCTTATATTCAGAGCTTATATTGAGCTCGGAATAATGAAAAAAGGCGACAAAGTCATAGTTCCTGCAAATACATATATAGCATCAGTTCTAGCTATATCTGAAAATGATCTTATACCTGTATTTGTCGAACCTGATCCTGAAACACAGAATATAGATCCTGAAAAAATAAAGCAAGCCGTTACAGATGAAGTAAAAGCGATTCTTGTAGTACATCTTTACGGCCGTATCTGCGATATGACTCCCATACTTAAGATTGCTGATAAATACTCTCTTAAAATCGTAGAAGACTGTGCTCAGGCTCACGGAGCTTTATATCGCCCATTTGCCGGCAGAGAATCTCACGAAGCCGGTAATTGCAATGTAAGGTCTGAACTTGACGCTTTTCTTATGGCAGATAATGAAGAGAACGGAGCTTTTGAATATTCACGCCGTGCAGGCTCGATAGGTGATGCTGCCGGTTTCAGTTTTTACCCCGGTAAGAATCTCGGAGCATTAGGCGATGGCGGTGCCGTCACAACCGATAATGAAGAACTCGCACAGACTATAAGAATGCTTTCAAACTACGGAAGCAGAAAAAAATATATTCATGAATATAAAGGGGTGAATTCACGCCTTGATGAAATGCAGGCAGCTGTTCTTTCTGAAAAACTTAAAAGGATAGATGAAGATAATAATCGCCGCGTAGATATTGCGGAAAGATATTATTCAGAAATTAATAATCCTCAGATCTCTCTTGGCAAAAAAGCGGGTAAAGGTGAAAACGTATATCACATATTTCCTGTCTTTACTGAAAGAAGAGATGAACTTCAGAAGTATCTTCTGGATAACGGAGTGGAAACTCTTATTCACTATCCTGTTCCTCCGCATAAGCAAAGAGCATACAAAGAATATAATCATCTGTCATTTCCTGTTGCGGAAAGACTTGCGCAGGAAGAGCTGAGTATTCCTCTCAACATATCGCTGAGTGATGATGAGATAACTGAAATAATAAAAGTTATCAACAGTTTCCGTTAGACAACAAAGGCGGTCAGACATATATCATTAAATGCGAAATAATATATATCTGACCGTAAAATATAAAATACTATATCCGGACTACAGGGTACAAAAAAAGGGAATCTTCAAAAGATTCCCTTTTTTAATTCGTTTAACCCGGCTTTACCTTTCCGCAGAAAGTTCTCCGAAAGTCATAACTGATTAGCGCATTTCGCTAGATACTGTAAGATTCTTACGTCCTTTAGCGCGACGTGCTGCTAGTACTCGGCGACCGTTTGCAGTAGCCATTCTTTCGCGGAAACCGTGTTTGTTTCTTCTTTTTCTGTTCGAAGGTTGAAATGTTCTTTTCATTACCGTGTATTATTTTTTGTTTTAAATTTCTCCTGTAAAATGTTAGGTTTCAGTTAAATGTAAATTAGGACTAAAACTCTAAGCGGTTATTACCTCATTCGGAGTGCAAAAATAGAGAGATTTTTTCAAAAGAACAAGAAATAACTCATTTTTGCTTAAAAGTTTTGTGCTTTTTATGCATTTGAATTACTTTTACGGCTGTAAAGACTTAGCATATAAAATGTAATAATATAAATTTTTGATATTTAAAGTATGATTAATTCACAAGACATTAAGAACGGAACATGTATCCGCATCGATGGAAAGCTATATTTCGTAATCGAATTCCTTCACGTAAAACCTGGTAAAGGTAATACGTTCATGAGAACTAAAATCAAAGACGTTGTTGACGGCCGCGTAATCGAACGTCGTTTCAACATCGGCGAAAAACTTGAAGACGTAAGAGTGGAACGCCGTCCTTACCAGTATCTTTATCAGGAAGGCGGAGATTATATCTTCATGAATAACGAAACATTTGAGCAGATTCCTATCGCTAAAGATCTTATCACTGGAGTTGAGTTCATGAAAGAAGGCGATACTATCGAAGTTGTGGCTGATGCATCTACTGAAACTGTTCTTTATGCTGAAATGCCTGTTAAGACAACTCTTCTTATCACTTACGCTGAGCCTGGTCTTAAAGGGGATACTGCTACTAACACTCTTAAACCTGCTACAGTAGAAACTGGCGCAACAGTAAGAGTTCCGTTATTCATCAACGAAGGCGAATCTATCGTTATCGATACTCGCGACGGTTCTTACCTTGAACGTGCTAAATCATAAAGATCCGTTCTTTATTCTACAATAATATAATCGCCATACAGATTCCTTTTTTAATTCTGTATGGCGATTGTTTTTTTATAAGTATGCTTCGAAAATTGATGCGAACTCATCTCCACGTGTCAGCTTTCCGTTAATTACTGAAATGACATCTACTGTCGCTTTTACACAAAGTTTATTATCTGAAGCTCTGTATATATCCTGAAGAAATACAAATCTCGCACCCTCTCTTTTTATATTAAGACGACTGAAAAACATATCACCTCCTCTTAGAGGACTTTTATAGAATATCTCAATTCTTCCTACCATCGGAGTAAGACCTTTTTCTGTCCAGTCGGAAAAACTATGTCCCAGACTTTCAAGGAATTCATGTCTTGTATGTTCCAGATAATGCTGATAATTGGCATTATTGACAACTCCCTGCATATCACATTCATAATCTCTCACTTTCATTTCAAGTGAATATATATATCCTTCCATAACTTCAAATATATTGTTTCGGCAAAAATAGCGATATATAATTAACCGACATTACGGGTTTTGAACAAAACACAACCGCTGTCGTTTCAAAATAAAATATTTAAGTTATGAAGTGGATCTTACTTTTATTTTTAATAAGTCTGTTTTCTTCCTGTTCAAAAGATACTAAAGAGATTTATATAGATAATACCCAAACGAAAGTGGAAAGAGTAATTCTGCTTATTGGCGACGGTATGGGACCTATTCATATAAATGCTCTGAAGCTTGAAAGAGGAAATGATAATTTCATATTCTTCCATGCCAATTCGGTAGCTACCGTAAAGACACGTTCTGCCAACAGCGACGTTACCGACAGCGCAGCTGCTGCAACAGCCATCGCCTGTGGAAAAAAGACAAATAACGGATATCTTGGAGTTGATCCTGACGGAAATGAACTCAAATCGATTATGAGATATGCAACGGAAAACGGATGGAAAACAGGACTTATTGTGACTTCTGAAATGACAAATGCTACTCCTGCCGCATTTTACTCCAACACCGAAAGCCGTTATAATGATAATAAGATTGTAAATCAGCTTATAGATTCTGAAATCGATATTCTGATAGGAGGTGGTATATCCAATATAAAGCAAGGTATGATGACGGAAACTCTCAGACATCGCCTGGAGGAAAATAATTACTCTCTTATAAGTGATATTGCCGATTTTGACAGTCAGAATCATGAAAGAATAGCTTTCTTCACTCAGGAATATGGAATGATGCCTACCATTCTTAACGGCAGAAGCCGTGCGTTTATTCCCCATATAACAGAAAAAGTGCTTAACAGATGGGATACGGATAATTTTTTTCTGATGATAGAAGGATCGCAGATAGATACCGAAAGTCATAATAACAATCTTTCCGGCGTAGTTGCTGAAATATCAGACTTCGAAAATACAGCGAGAAAATGTTTTGAGTTCGCAAGCCGCAATCCCGGCACACTTGTAGTTGTAACGTCTGATCATGAAACGGGTGGCCTGACATATTCAGAACAGTTTCTTATTAATTACCGTCTTACAGAATCCTCTTTTAAATTTCTTACCACCTCCCATACTTCTTCTCCTGTTCCGCTTTATGCATTCGGTGCCGGAGCTGATAACTTCGGGGGTATAATGGATAATACAGATATTTTCAGAATAATAATGCGACTGGTGGAGTGGAATGACTAAACTCCCATAATCTATAGTTCTCTGTAGTAGTAAATAGAGCATATACTCATTCCGTTTGAACTAATACTGTAAAAAACTTCTGATGTTGCGGAAGAAAAGGTAATGACATAGTAGTCGTTGTTTGTATTACTGTCATAGGAACTGCTCCAATAATATCCATTTGTGTTTTCATCAATAATATTACCAGTGGTATTACTTCTTTTCCCCGCAGCTCTCAGAATCGCTGTCCCTTCATCAACAAAATATATATAACCGGGATAGGGAGCAGTTGTCCAGGATCTCATATCACCGTTAAGCAAAGAAATGAAATCATAATAAGGAGCCTGAAAATAATATGGAGACGGATCATATATTGATTTTTCGTAAGATGGAATTTCCCACAACGTTTCATAAAAAGTATCTGCCCAACTTCCTGAGGAACAATAGAAAATTTGTGGATTCTGTATAGCCGTTGCAAGAGAAACACCGCTTGTTGTTGTTTCTGTAGTAAAATCAATCGGTACAAATAAGACAATATCCGATTCTGTTTTTGGTCCTGATGAGCCGAAGTATGTTTTATTTGCTCCGTTACCGTTTGAAGGCAACATAGGATCTTTTCGGCCCCACTGATAATACGGACTGTTAGGCCCATAAGATATTGTTTCTCCTTTCTGTGTTATTGTGATCTCTTTTTCTATGTTACTCTGATTTTGTTTAAACCTGATCGTAATGCTCCTTTCTGCATAATCATAATCTGCCTTTGAACAATGACCTATATTGTTTTCCATCATTTCATATCTTTCTATTATATCATTCTCCAGAACAGGGTTTGAAGATGAATCAGACCATGTCGTAACCCATATATGCCAACTCCACATTATTGTCTCATCCGACTTTATTGCAATGACAGCATTTCCCTGACGTATCGTTTCCGGGGAAACATAAAATTCAATATATTTATTATCATCTGAAAGAGATATATCATTTACCAGTTTGGGAGCATCCTGCCACAATACTTCAGCGGTTGCACCACTTGTATCTATTTTCAGAGAGGAGGTATCTGAAATAGTTGCACCGCTGTAAGTCTGAAATAAAGGAGGAGATGTCGGAAAGCATGAAGAATTATTTATTCCGTAAGCTGAGGATGAAGCCTCCAAAAGAGCATTCCCCATTACCCAGCATGGAAATTTATACCATCCCGGTCCGTTGACAACATAACAATTGGCAGTAGTGTATGAGCCCGAAAAGAATGAAAGGTCTTTAATGTTATCTTTTGAAATGACATCTGTGTCTCTAAGTGTACTGTCGATTACGCTTTGAGTGGTATAAGGCGCGACCTGTGCCCACAATTTTTTTGAGACTTCACCTCCTGTAGTATCATTTACAAGTTCCGAAATACCGTTAACCCAACTGCTGTCAGATGAGGAAGATGAAACAATTTCATAACTCCATCCTATATCTCTCGCACTTCCGCTTTGAGGAGTATATATGCTTTTTATCTCAAGAGAAAATTCTCCGCCATAATAATTACATGACGTTGTATCTATGACAACGTCGAAATCATAAGTACCCTCTTTAAGGTTATAATAATACATATTTCCGGCTTTCCATTCAGATATAGATGTATTTCTAAGCAATATCTCCTTAGCATCCATTCCGGCAAACTGTATTATAAGTTTAGCACTGTCGCTCAGTTGCTGAGGAATCATCATGAGATAACCATCAGAAGCCATAACCGTGTCGCTGCTTTCTGTTGCTTCAGCATCATCAATAAGTCCTAATTTATAAAAATCACTTGTTGGCGTACCTACATTAGTCCATATAACAGAATCTCCGTCATAATCCAGAGATATGCTGCCTGTTACTGATACACCCTTAATGCCAATAGAATCAATGCTGACTCCCGGTCCCGAAACATTCACACCTATACAGGCAAGTGCATGACTGAATGTTACAGGTACTACTTCCCTGAACATGTTTTTACGTGCCGTGGCAATCATAAGATCGGACTGTAATGTAACGTCAGCCGGTAAAGTATAAGTAAGACTCGGAACTTTATCAGAAGCATAACTTATCTCTACTCCTTCACAGTCGTAAGGAGCATAAGCAAAAAAAGAAAGATATCCGGACGAAGGCCAGTAATATAAAGTGTCGAAAGGCCAGCTGTTATTTTGCTTCTCAACTTTTTTATTTGGAGAAAAAAAATAGCTGATATCTTCAGCAGAATCAAAATCAGTGCTTGTACTATAACAGAAAATTCCAAAATCAGTGAAAAGTGAATCATCAGCCGATGTTATAGGTGTTCCTTTTGTTCTTCCGTTCTCAACGGCAACAGTATAGGAAATGTAAATAGAATCATATTCTGTTTTATCGTTTATTATTTCGTCCTGACATGATATTATTAATATAAAAAATAATAGTAAACAGACATTTAACTTCATTGTTGAGGTTATGTTTGTGGAGCTTAACAGGTTATAGGATTATGTAAATGTAAATAATAAAAATAATATATATTTAATTATATATGTTAAATATATATGTGTGCATAATTTTGAACAATGAGAATATGATGTTGTTTCATAAATAACAGACTATGGTACGGCAAAGCCATATATAACAGAGAAAATAATTTATTATGAAAACAGTGAAAATTGATTATTCCAAATCATCCGTAAAATGGAAAGGTTATAAACCCGGAGGCGGACATCAGGGTACTCTTAATATTAAAGAGGGAAAAGTCGATATGAATGATGATAATGTGCCGGTCGGAGGAGTCTTTACTTTTGATATGAATACTATCAGTGATGATGATCAGAAAGGAATGATGAAAGATAAACTTGAACAGCACCTGAAAAGTGATGAATTTTTCAACGTGCCCCAGTTCCCGCTTGCTACTTTTACTATAACCAAGATAGATCCTAATTCCGATAACGAAGGCTATTATATGGTAAACGGAACTCTTGAGATTAAAGGAGTGAAAAATGATATCTCTTTTAAAGCAAGATATATGAAGATTAATAATGAACTTGAAATTGAAACTCAGACAATCTCTCTCGACCGTACAAGATGGAATATCGATTACGGTTCAAAAGGATTTCTTAAAAAACTGACCGAACATGTTATTGCCAACAATTTTGATGTCGATATACAGATATGGGTCAATGTCTGAGATAAATAATATGCTGTATCTAAAGGTTTTAAATGATTTGATATGAAACATATATACACAATGTTACGTTGATTAACTAATGTTTGCAGTTATCTCTTTTGAAAACGATTGTATGTTTATAAATGTGAATTGCAGACAGGAAAAGAAGGTCTCTAAAAAACGTTTTATAAGGAAAATCGATAGTCCGGATAAAAAATGTTAAGCATACACTTTTATTTATTGCCGACTATTGACTCGTATAAAAAAAGTCGTACATTTGTAATGTGTTTTTCATGGTATTAGATTTAAGGTTAATAAAGGTTGGGTTGTCGTGAGACAGCCTTTTCTTTTTTATAGACGTTTCATATCTTATATCCGTGAATGGATTCAATTAAAAAAAGCAACATAGCGGAATATTCAATCCGCATAAAAATATAAAGACCGGTATTCTGATTCTGTTTCGGAATGTCGGTTTTCTTTTATCCCCGATTTTATTGCGATTATCTTACGATGGACGTCTGTCCTCCGGCAGCAGTCCTGTTGTCCTCTCTCCGGGAGTCTGTCTGACTCCTCCCGTTGTTCTACAGAGTGACTGTCGGGATTCATTATCTATATAGGGGTTTATGAATTATTCACTATGAATTAGCCTGAAATTTATTTGGATTCTTTCTGAATAAAAAATAAATCATTAAGTTTACTGCCTGTTAAAAAAGATAATGGATAAGAAAAGATATACTTTGATTTCTGTCATTCTGATAGCTATATTCTCACAGTTTTTTATTGTGAGAGCTTTTCATACACATAAGACAGAGACAGAAAAATGCTGCCATTATCATTCTGATGAAGAACCAGCAAGAGAGAATGTTTCAACTTCTCACTTTTGTGAAGTCTGTCATCTGCTTGTAACGCCTTTTATCAAAACGACAACACCGGTAACACGTTTTACCGCAACTCTTATCAATGTCGTATTTGAAACAAGAGAAAGGAAACCGTTCTCTTGTAAACCTTTAAATCTTTATCTCCGCGCACCTCCTGTGAAATTCCGATACATATAATCAGAATTACAAACTTCATTTTTACAGGAAAAAAATTATGTATTTGAGAATACGACTCTGTTTTGCGACACTTATAGTGCTGTCGCTGCAGAATCTGTATGCCGACTCTATATCTAATATTTATCTCGAAGAAGTAATAATCAAAGATTCCTTTAGCGACACAAAAAAGAAATCATCCGTACAGACTGTTGATATAATAGGTCAGAATTATATTCAAAAGCGTTTTTCCGGCAATCTTGTCAACTCGATAGAAGATCTGCCGGGAGTAAACTCGATGGATATAGGTTCGGGATTTTCCAAACCTATGATCCGGGGTATGGCTTTCAACAGAATTGCGGTGATTGAAAACAACATAAAACAGGAAGGACAGCAATGGGGAGCCGATCATGGTCTTGAGATTGATGCTCTGAATGTTGAAAATGTCACTGTGCGCAAAGGTCCCGCAGCATTGCTGTACGGCAGCGACGCTATGGGTGGAGTCATTGAGATTACTGAGAAAGTGATGCCGGTTGAGGACATATTCTTCGGCGAACTCTATGCTGTCGCAAAGTCGGTAAACGAATCGTTTGGCGGCTCTCTGATGCTCGGGATAAAAAAGAATAACTGGTATTCGCAGTTAAGATATACGGAACACAGATTCGGAGATTATAAGATACCTACCGATACGATAGTCTATCTGACACAGAAAATCCCGGTATATAACCGTCGTTTAAAAAACACGGCCGGAAAGGAAAACAATATAAGCTGGCTGCTGAAATACAGAAAAAGCAGACTTTCATGGCAGCTTCAGATAAGCGATGTTTATCAGAAAACGGGTTTCTTTCCCGGAGCTCACGGAATACCCGATATTTCCCGGGTAGAAGATGATGGTGATACACGAAACATAGGTTATCCCTATAGTTTTGTCAATCACCTGAAAGCCATCGTGAACGGAAAATACAGTTTTGATAACCTGATATTTTCTGCCGACATCAGCTATCAGAATAATCTGCGACGTGAAATAAGTATGTTTCATACTCATTATCCCACTCAGACTGCACCTGAAAAAGATCCGGATAAAGAACTTGAGTTCCGTCTTGACACGTATCAGGGCGTTTTTAAGTCAATACTGCTTACCGGAGATAATATAAAACATACGATAGGTGTTGATGCGCAGATTCAGAACAATAGTATCGCAGGCTACTCTTTTCTTTTACCGGAATACCGGCGTTTCACTCTTGGCGGTTTTATGCTTGGAGAATACAAGCTTTCTTCCCGACTGAATATCCAGGGTGGAATAAGGTATGATCTTGGAAAAATAGATGCCGACAGTTATGAAGACTCGCATCTCTATGAATATCTTATTTCGCAGGGATATGCTTCTGCCGATCTTGAAAGATATAAGATGAGGAGTTATGAGATCGACCGTCTGTATAAGGCATTTTCGGGTGCCATAGGTATGGCATGGAATCCGTCACGACAACATTCATTAAAGCTGAATATAGGACGTAGTTTCCGTCTTCCGGGAGTGAATGAACTTGCATCAAACGGTGTTCATCACGGAACTTTTCGTCACGAACAGGGAGATCCTGATCTGAAACCGGAATCAGGATGGCAGTTTGATATCTCTTACGATTATTCGGGAGAGTATTTAAGTTTTGGCGTATCTCCCTTTGTAAGCCGTTATTCAAACTATATATATCTGCGTCCGACAGGCGAATGGTCTGTCCTGCCTCATGCAGGTCAGATATACCGTTATACCGGATGCCGTGCAATGTTGGCGGGAGGAGAAGTTTCTGCTTCGGTGAGGCTGCCGTTTAATTTCAGTTACTCACTTGCCGGTGATTATGTATATACGAGAAACGAAGATGAAAATCTCCCCCTGGCATTTTCTCCGCAGCCGTCACTGAGACAGACTGTATCTTTCGATACAAAGCGGATGAACATATATATGCAGTCTCATCTTATTGCCGGACAACGCCGGATAGCAAGAAACGAGGATATCACAAAAGGGGCTTCCTTATGGCATGCCGGTTTTTCTTATGAATTGCCGTCTGCAAAATTTCCTGCCGAACTGATATTAACGGTGAAAAATATCTTCAACGTCAGATATTATAATCATCTGAGTTTTTACAGGAAGATGGAAATCCCGGAACCGGGACGTTCTTTCAATCTGATGGTAAAGATTCCTTTTAAAACAAAAATTTAAAAACCAGTCACTCATCTATCCTTAAATAAAAAACAGGATGATGATATTAAAAACAATTACAGAATTATGAAAACTATCATATCTAAAATCAATATCGCATTATGTATCATGTTGTCAATCGTTGTTTCATCTTGTGATGATGAAAATAAAGCCGATGTAGTGAAACCCGTTATCAACCTTATCGAACCGGAAGACGGAGAGGTATTGCTTACCGGTGAAGACGTTCATTTCGAACTTGAACTTTCAGATGATGTAATGCTCGGCTCTTATAAAGTGGAAATACATAATAACTTCGACGGTCACGATCATTCTACACGTTCGTCATCAGAGAGAACACCTTTCTCCTTTAATCGTTCCTGGGATCTGTCCGGCAAAAAGAATGCTCATATTCATCACCATGAAATCGAAATTCCTGAAGATGCGGCAACCGGAGAGTATCACCTTATGGTTTATTGTACTGATGCGGCAGGTAATGAGAGTTATGTGGCGAGAAGAGTTATAATCAGAGATGAGGAGTAGAATAAATCATATATGAACAGGATATAAGGATTAGCCCTTAGATGGGTTGATCCTTTTTTGTATCTATGGGTTTCCATTACTTTTATCTCTACCGGAATTCAACAAACATATCCGATTAAAAGTAAGGTGTTGTTGATTGGGGGAGGAGAGGACCGAAGTGCCGGATCATTACATTCAGCTTATAAAGAATTAAAAAGAAACGGAACAAAGACAGATATTTACTGGCAGAATACCGAGACTCATTTTATTCTCGTAAATAAAAAGTATAAGATTATTTCGTTTCTTAAATCTGCCTATCTATAGAGATAAGATCTGAATAAAAATAAATAATATAAGAAAAGCATCCCGAAAATCTTTAATCAGACTTTCGGGATGCTTTTTTTATAAGTAAGGTATAAAATATACAGAATTTAATTCTCTATAGTTTCAATCAGAAAACTGACGGGACGGAATCCGTCATTGCAGGATATCATTGCGGATTTTGGATTTTTCATCCATCCGTCGTAGAAATTTTCACCTCCGTGGGCTAATGTCATTACAAAAGGCAGCATCGACTGCCATGCACTTTCGCAAAGTCCTTCGGGCTTTTCTCCGTTTTTCGATATAAAAATTTCTCCTTCCTTCATACTGCAGGCATGTTCGATTGGATTTTCATATCTGGCAGAAAGATCGGCATGATGAATCTTTCGGATTACGGTGATTCGTATATTATTCATTTTATTTCTGATTTAATTCAAGTGTTTATAAAGTTATTGTATTTGGCTTTAAATTGATATAATTTTAAATACAAGTTTAAAATTTAAAAGATTGCATCTTTGTTATTAATGAAAGAAATGATTTCAAAATATTCATTTACCATGAAAAATAAGTTCCGAACCTGAACTATATACGCTGCATTCAGTTAATTCAATAGATGAAAAAGCAGGAAGCTGAGGATTATTAACTGTTAAATGGATTTCTTGTTTCTCTGTTTATGAAGAAGTACACAGTCATATATTTTTTATTTCTGCAGATTATGATACTCGGATGTAAGTCTTCCGGAGAATATGATTATATAGTTACTTCTAAGCCACAAGCTTTTATAAACGGAGGTTTTGAGTTTGTTTCTGAATCTTCAAAACCGGTAGACTGGTACGTCACAGGAGGAAAGATCGAGATAGATTCCGTAACGGCTTATTCCGGAAAATATTCATGCAGATTTACTTTTGAAAATGATTATAGTGTGGTTCATACTTCTTTAAGAAGTTACAAAAGTGCGGCGCTTGCGAATAAGAACATAGAGTTGAGGATAAGGATGAAATGTGATTTTAAGGATTCTGCGAGTATAGGTTCCGTATTTTTGCAGACAGTGACAGAGCATGAATCTACAAGATTGCTTTACGGTAAACCTTTCAGTAGAACTGATGACTGGCAGGAACTTTCTGCAGTGATGTATATAGATACATTATATTATGAAACTATAGCACTGGGTATAGAGGTTAGAAACGGCAGCGGTACTGTATGGATAGATGAAGTTCAACTTTATGCGGACGGAGAATTGTTTACAGATACTTCTGACGCAGTAAGAACAGAACCACTTTCTCAAATAGAAAAAGAATGGCTTGAAAAAAACACTTACGGTATTTGTAATAGTAAAACTATCAATGATATTTCCAAAGCTAAAATTATAGGAATCGGAGAGGAAACGCATGGCTCATATAGTATAAGGATAAAAAGACTTGAACTGGCAGGTGAACTTATCCGAAACGCAAACTTTATGATAATAGCAGATGAAATGAGTGATTTTGATTGTTATGAAGTATATAAGTCGAAATTGAAACGATATAAAAAAATAGCAGAAGATGAAAATATATCGGTAAATGCAGATTTTCTTCCGGATAGAAAGATTAAATATATAGGTCTTAATGTTTCTGCAGAACGCTTGATTAAATCAGTGAGAATGTTTACTGACGGGAGACTTCATAAAGAGATAAATAAACTTGATGAATTTCTTGCTAAACCACTGAGGAGTGTGAATCCGGGAGTAAACGGTAGACCATTTGAATTTACAAGACTGGAAAGAAATGAAATAATGACAATCATAAATAAGCTCAGGGTGTGGGCTAATGAAAATCTGAATACCAGAAAAGAGAGAGATCATTTTTTCTTTACAACAGATCTTCTTATCGAAATGATGGATTATAATTACGCGAAAAGGGATGAACTTATGTTTCGTGTAGTAGATTTCCTTCGGCAGAAATATCCGGAAGATAAGATTGTGATGTTTGCTCATAATGCACATATTAGTAAGAGTACAGGTTTTTTGGAAATAAATGCAGGAAGAATGCTTTATGAAAAATATGGAAAAGACTATTTCGCTCTTGCTTCTACTTTTAATGAAGGAAATTATACCGCTGTCAATAATGTATCCGGAGAAAGAGAACTTATAGAGTCGCGACCTGCATTTGCCGGATGTTATGAATATAATCTTAATGCTTTAAACAAACACTCTTATTTTCTTTTCCTGAGAAATATTCGCGCCATAAAAGATGAGAATGACTGGCTTTTTATGAAAATGTTTTTCAGAACTGTCGGTATCGGAACAAGGGAGAATGAATTTACTTTTCTTGATCTTCCGGAGAATTTCGATGGTGTGATATTTCTGAGAGAATCGGAGAGATGGCCGGAGTGAAAAATGCTTTTATATAACCAAAGGCATATAAATACATAAAATATATCAACGAATACGCATATTTATACAACGAATAAAAGTTTTCGAAATAACAGGTTGTAAATATTAGCAAAACAATGTTATAAAACAGTAGTTGTTTTTAGCAAAAAAAGTAAGAAATTGTAATCTCAAGGTTGCATAATTGACAAAATTACTTACATTTGCGAAGTTTAAAGACTAAAAATTTTGGAAGCATTCTTCAGGACACATAAGTATTTGGTGGAGCATATTAATGCACCGGTACGTCGGGGGTTGATGGACGAAATAGACTGGAGCAACCGGCTCATAGGTATAAAGGGAAGTAGAGGTGTCGGAAAGACAACATTTCTTTTACAATATGCCCGAGAGTATTTTGGAACGGAAAGAACCTGTTTATATATAAACCTAAACCATTTTTATTTTACGGATCATACTATTAAGGAATTTGCAATGGAGTTCTGGCAGAAAGGAGGTAAGACACTTCTTATCGATCAGGTATTCAAATATCCGGGATGGTCGGAAGAGTTGAAATGGATTTATGAAAATCTGCCGGGATTAAAGGTAGTTTTTACCGGTTCTTCTGTGATGAGACTTAAAGAGGAGAATCCTGTTTTATCGGGACTTGTAGATTCTTATAATCTCAGGGGATTTTCTTTCAGGGAGTTTGTATTTCTAATGACCGGGGAAGAGTTTCCATTCTATAGTCTGGAAGAAATTTTACAGAATCATGAACAAATCGCATCTGATATCTGTAAGAGAGTAAAACCTTTGGCATTTTTCCGGGATTATATTCATCACGGATTTTATCCTTTTTTTCTTGAGAAAAGAAATTTCTCGGAAAATCTGCTGAAAACCATGAATATGACTTTAGAGGTGGACGTAGTATTTATCAAACAAATTGAACTGACATATTTGTGGAAAATACGCAAACTTCTTTATTTACTGGCTAAAAGCGCACCATGTGTACCTAATGTAAGCTCACTTGCAAGTGAAATCAATACATCGCGTGCTACGGTAGTTAATTATATAAAGTATCTGAAAGATGCCCGTCTTATCAATATGCTTTATTATGAAGGAGAGGAGTTCCCAAAGAAACCTTCTATGGTGTATGTGAATAATACAAACCTTGTATACAGTGTACGTCCGCAACAGGTGGATGCTCAGGTATTGGGTGAGACCTTTTTTTATAACTCACTTCATAAAGATAACAGACTTAATAAGAGTCATGCCAAGAATGTGCAGTTTCTGGTAAACGGAAAATATGAATTCCGTATTGTTGACAAATCGATGAGGCGCAAGGTGAACAGCGATTATTATTACGCTGTAGATGATTTGGAGATAGGGAAGGAGAATATGATCCCACTCTGGTTGTTTGGATTTTTATACTAATAAAACATATCTAACATAATTAATATTATGACTAAACAAAAGAAATTCTTAACCTGTGACGGTAATCAGGCTGCTGCACATATTGCATATATGTTCAGTGAAGTAGCCGGGATTTATCCGATCACTCCATCTTCGACAATGGCGGAGTACGTTGACGAATGGGCAGCAGCCGGAAGAAAAAATATCTTCGGCGAAACAGTAAAAGTTGAAGAAATGCAATCTGAAGCCGGTGCTGCAGGTGCAGTTCACGGTTCTCTTCAGGCAGGTGCTCTTACAACTACATTTACAGCATCTCAGGGACTTCTTCTTATGATCCCTAACATGTACAAGATTGCAGGAGAACTTCTTCCTTCGGTATTTCATGTATCTGCCCGCGCTTTAGCATCTCATGCATTGTCTATTTTTGGTGATCATCAGGATATTTATGCTGTTCGTCAGACAGGTTTTGCTATGCTTTGTACAGGTTCTGTTCAGGAAGTTATGGACCTTGCCGGTGTAGCTCATCTTGCTACAATCGAGACAAGAGTACCATTCGTTCACTTCTTTGACGGTTTCCGTACATCTCACGAAATTCAGAAAATTGAACAGCTTGAAAACGAAGATCTTGCTCAGTTCATCAATAAGGAAAAACTTGCTGAGTTCCGTCAGCGTGCTTTAAATCCTGAAAACCCTGTAGCTCGCGGTATGGCTCAGAATGAGGATATTTATTTCCAGGCTCGTGAAGCTTGTAATCCTTTCTATGATGCAGTGCCTGAAATCGTACAGGAATATATGGATAAAATGGCTACAGTAACAGGCCGTTCTTACAAATTGTTCGATTATTACGGAGCTGAAGATGCGGAACGCGTTATCATTGCAATGGGTTCTGTGACAGAGGCTGCACGTGAGGCAATCGATTATATGCGCTCAAAAGGCGAAAAAGTTGGTTTGGTATCAGTTCATCTTTATCGTCCTTTCTCTGCTAAACATTTCCTTTCTGCTCTTCCAAAAAGCGTGAAACGTATCGCTGTGCTTGACCGTACTAAAGAACCGGGAGCAACAGGTGAGCCTTTGTATCTTGACGTTAAGGATGTGCTTTACGGAACAGCAAACGCACCTCTTGTAGTTGGCGGTCGTTATGGCCTTTCTTCTAAAGATACTACTCCTTCTCAGATCGTAGCGGTATTCAATAACCTTGCTTTACCACAGCCAAAAAATCAGTTCACTGTAGGTATCGAAGATGATGTGACATTCACTTCTCTTCCTAAACTTCCGGAACTTGAACTTGAAAACGGTTGTTTCGAAGCTAAATTCTATGGTCTTGGTGCTGATGGTACTGTAGGTGCTAACAAAAACTCTATCAAAATCATTGGTGACAATACAAATAAATATTGTCAGGCATATTTTGCATATGATTCAAAAAAATCGGGTGGTTTCACTTGTTCTCACCTTCGTTTTGGTGACGAACCTATTCGTGCAACATATCTTGTAAATACTCCTAATTTCGTAGCTTGCCATGTTCCTGCATATCTTCATATGTATGATGTTTTGGCTGGTCTTAAGAAAAACGGAACTTTCCTTCTTAACTCTATATGGGATGTAGAAGAAACTAAGAAAAACCTTCCGGACAACGTTCGCCGTTATCTAGCCGCAAATAATATCAAAATGTATATTATTAATGCAACAGCTATTGCCCGCGAAATCGGTCTTGGAAATCGTACTAATACAATCCTTCAGGCTGCATTCTTCAAAATCACAGGTGTGATTCCTTACGAATTGGCTGT